>JANTFU010000256.1 GCA_024763295.1 Anaerolineales bacterium | reverse complement strand
ATGAATGCCAAAGGGATTATCGAACATATAAATCCAAAGTTTGAACAGATGACGGGCTATAAAGAAGCTGATATCGTCGGGAAAAGCCTTAACTACTTACACGCAAATACCCGTCCAATTACAGCATCAAAGCCATTATGGGCAACGCTTTACGCCGGAGATGAATGGAAATCGGAAGTGCGCAGTTGCCGCAAGGACGGGCAACGCTACTGGGAAAAAGTGTCCATTGCACCGATATTCGATGAAGCTGGAGAGATTACCCATTTTGTGAGCATTGGCGAAGATGTTACCGAGCAAAGAGAAGCGCGTCTCGCACAAAATAAAGCCAATCGGCAACTCACCACGCAACTCAAAAAAAACAAAGCGCTGCAAGAAGAACTCAAGAAACAAGCCCTGCACGATGCCCTGACCGGCTTATACAATCGGCGCTACATGAACGAAATGCTGCTTAAAGAATTTGCCCGCGCAGAACGTGCGGGGTATTCCATTAGCATTATTTTGATCGATCTTGACCATCTCAAAGAAATAAACGACACGAACGGACATCTCACCGGCGACCAAGCCCTGCAAGTGCTTGCCGCCCAACTAAGCAGCGCCACACGCAAAGAAGATATTGTCTGTCGCTACGGTGGCGACGAGTTCGCAATCATCTTGCCAAATACGAGCGCAAATGCTGCTTACAAACGCATCTCCCTCCTTCATCAACACATCAACTCAATTAAAGTACTCAGCCACGAAGGAGTTCTTCTCAAGATCAGTTTTAGCGCCGGCATCGCGGCGTATCCGGCGCACGGCAAAGATAGTAGAGAAACCCTCAACTTTGCCGATGCAGCCCTCTACCACGCAAAATCCAAGGGGCGCAATCGCGTAGAGCTTTACGGCGTAGACTAATCATACAAGAAATTCTTAAAAACGATAAAACCACAACATGAAAATCACTGCACTCGCGGGCGGCGTAGGCGGCGCAAAACTCGCGCACGGTCTCTCCCAAATTCTCCCCCCCGACCAGTTCACCATCATCGTCAACACCGGCGACGACTTTGAACATCTCGGTCTCTACATCTCGCCCGATCTCGACACCGTTTGCTACACATTGGCAGGATTAGCAAATCCGCTTACGGGATGGGGACGGAAAGATGAAAGTTGGCACGCCTTTAATGAGATGGAAAAACTGGCGGGACAAACCTGGTTTCGGCTTGGTGACCGTGACCTCGGCACCCATCTGGTGAGAACAGAACGGCGCAAACACGGCGAAAAACTTTCCACCATTACCCAAAATTTTTGCCGCGCCTGGGGCATTGAACACACCATCCTGCCGATGACGGACGATCCTGTCTACACGATGGTAGCGACAAAAGAAATGGGCGAACTCGCCTTTCAGGAATACTTCGTCCACCAACGCTGCGAGCCGAGCGTGACGGGCTTCCGCTTTGACGGGATTGAAAAAGCGCTCCCTGCGCCAGGCGTTCTCGAAGCCATCGATCAAGCCGATGCGCTGGTCTTTTGCCCCTCCAACCCTTGGGTCAGTATCGATCCCATTTTAGCGGTAGCAGGTGTGAGGTCCGCGTGCGCAACGAAGCCTGTCGTCGCCGTTTCCCCAATTATCGGTGGAGATGTAGTCAAAGGTCCTGCTGCAAAGATGTATCGGGAATTAGGTATCCAACCTTCGGCGTATGCAGTTGCAAAACACTATGAAAATTTACTGCAAGGATTTGTTGTTGACACGGTGGATGCCGAGCTACAAGCATCCATTGAGGCAATGAATATATCCACACTTGTGACAAACACCATCATGGAAGATGAGCTTGGTCGATTGCGGCTTGCTAAAGATGTGATAGACTTTGTGAATTCCCTGATTAAATGAGGTAATCCATGACGATTTGGGCAATTGTGCCTGTAAAACCATTACGACGCGGGAAGTCTCGGCTGGCAGAGGCTTTGAACGAAGATGAACGCGCAGAATTAAACAGCCAACTATTACAGCATACTCTTAAAACACTGAAAGAAACATCAAAAGTTGAAGAAGTTTTGGTCATTAGCCGTGATCCCAAAGTGATGGCGATTGCGCACGATTATCAGGCGCGCACCATTATGGAAGATGGTTCTGCTGATTTGAATACGGCACTAAAACGCGCCACGGCTGTCGCAAAAATATACACCACAAATGGCGTCCTGATTCTGCCGGCGGATCTTCCGTTGATCACAAAAGAAGATATCGAAAGGCTCATCAGCAAAGCCGAGGGCAGACAGCGCGTTGTGGTGATTGCGCCAGACCGCCGTCGCGAAGGCACCAATGCTTTGCTCGTTTCACCGGCGGGAATAATTGAATATGATTATGGGGAAAATTCCTTTGAGCGCCACTGCAAGCAAGCGCGTGAAGTGGGCGCTCTCTTGGAAATTTGCGAACTTACATCGATAGAACTGGATTTAGACCTGCCCGAAGATTTGGCGTTGGTCGCGGAAAAGATTGACTTTAAGTTTCCCGCGCAGTAAAAATAAAGTATAAATCCAGTCTCTACCCGAAAATTCTGCTCCAGACAGCAACTGTAGCATTTTTGAAGGTAGGTGCAAGTTTTCAAGAAAAGGAGAATAAGATGAAAAGAAGAAAAGGGGCGTTTCATTTATTTTTGATAGTTGCCATTTTCCCCATCATCGTAGCTTGCGGGTTTGTAGAAGCTTACCTTTCCCCTTCTGAGAAACAGGAATTTGAAGAGCAACGCAAGATGACATTAGTAGCCTCTATAACGCAGATGGCTAACGTATTAGCTACAAATACCCAACTGGCTCAAGAGAACGCCACCGAAGCAGCTTTTCAGTCAATGGATGCAACCGTAGAAGCTGAATTTCAAGCAGACGCAGAGGCGACGGCTCAAGTTATGACCGCAACGGCTGAGGCGAAATCAACAATCGACTGCTCCGTTTTTGACGGGATGGAGGTCGAAGTTGCTTGGCCCACATGGAGAAAGGGCGATGACTTGCCAATCACATTCAAATTCCCCGGCGGCGTCCCCGGGCTGGAACGCGACCTGCCGGGTGTGTGGCATTACGAAGTCGGACTTGGCAAAGACTTTAAATATGGCAGTCAGGATTGTCAATATCTTGGGTATTACGGCAAACTGCACTGCCACGTTCCTGTTCCGTCAGACTTATCAGGTTCAATTCAGCCCTTAATTTTAGTCGTAGAAGGTTGCGACGATCCCGTTTACTATGATAGGAATGCAGGCATGCCCTTCATACAAGGCAACGGTGGCGGTGATGACCATCATGACGACCATCATCATGACGACCATCACGACGGCTAAGAGAAGGAAAGCGCAACAAGGACGCCATCGCGGTGTACAGGGCGTCCTTGCTATACAGCAAAAACAACCGCAAACATCGCGCAGAATCAGCGATTCTTAATTTGGATGAATTTGCGAGGAGGACACACTGCCGACAAAACAATTTCTCCGCAATGAGACCGCTTCGTTGCAAAAGCATGCTCCTCGCGGAGGCGTCCAAAATAACATTGAGAATTAATGGCGCAGAACAGCCTGCACTGGCATATCCAGTATTTTTCGAGTAGAATAAAATTTGTCTGACAACTTCAAAAATACCGGATCTCGATATGTCCCTTTGTTTGAACACAAGATTAGACAAAATAACTGGGGGAAGAATGCGAATAACGATGTTTTCCCCTGCAAATTGACGAGTTCCAGAAAGTTACTACATTATTTTCTTAATGACCTAAGGAGAGTAGCCCATGACCGACATTATGCGCCCAATCAAATTCAAATCCTTGCTGCGCTGGATGGTTGAAGAATATCAAAACCACCAGAGCATTTTTTCAATCCCTGAAGGCAAGTTTTATTACAAGAAAGACACCGCTGCTTTCGAGATTTTCGGCGAAAAATGTGAGACCGCAATTGGTCCCGCTG
>JANTFU010000255.1 GCA_024763295.1 Anaerolineales bacterium | reverse complement strand
GAGGGTATTCCACCATTAACCGAACGATCGCATCTTTGAGTTTTTCTTTGGGCGAGAGCTTTTGGATGAGTTCATCCATGATGCCCAACTCATTTTGGGGCTTGGCATAAAAACTCATAAAGGGACGAATGCCCGTTAACTCGCGCCAATCGACCTTTGTCTCCCCTTTTTCAACATCGGCAACGATGAAATACTTTTTATCTTTTTCTTCGCCAAAATCAACGCGCTCAATCGATCCGGGGTAAATCACGGGCGGATGATTGCCTTCGTTTAAGTTTTGCGGCTTGTGGATATGCCCCAATGCCACATAATCCAAGCGCGGATCTTTAACCAGCGATCCGGACAACACCAAATCGTTGCCGAGCATCACCATCCGTTCTGCGCCGTATTTTGCGCCTTGCACGGAGGCGTGTGCCGTTAAGATGACGGGCAGCTCAGGGTCGATTTCCGCGAAGAAGCTCTCGACGACTTCGCCGAGTAATCCTTCGAGCTTGCCATAGACCTTATCGCTCTCGACTTCGCTCATCTGCGAGACGGCGACCATGCCCGATTTGTTGACCCAAGGTAAGGCGATGACCTGTGCAGGGACGCCCAACTCGCCCGCGCTCAGGAATTGGGGCTTAGCAGCAACATGCACATGCGGAATTTGCAACGTATCAAATTCCTGAATGGCGTGCGCGCGCCCCGTAGCGGGGGAAAGATCGTGATTGCCGACTAATAAAATCGTCGGGATGCTGGCTGCGCTCAAGCGGTAGATGCGTTTGCCCCATTCGCGCTGATAAGTCGGCGCAGGGGAGCGATCTTTGTAGGTGTCGCCAGCAAAGATGACTAGATCAACTTTCTCGTCAATGGCTGTATCGACGATGGTGTCGAGCGATTTTAGGAAGTCGAGCACGCGCAACGGCAACCCCGTTTCGGGGTCGTGGCGTCCGTAGTTTGCCATGTCAATGTGGGCGTCTGCAAAGTGGAGTAGTTTCATGGGTTAGAGAGTAGGTGAGTAGAGAGAAGTAAAACGTGATGAATGCGCTCTGGTTTCGATACGAATGACGGAAAAGCTGTCATTCTACTCAACCGCCGCTATGCTTTTTTATATTCCAGCGTAGCCGCTGATTGAGTAGGCGATGCTTTTCGCCGTATCGAAATCAAGGCGAAGCGGTCATGAGTACAGGCATCAATTTCCCATAACGGCACCGAGCCTAAAACACGCTCGTTCCGTGCCTATTGAACGCCCCAAAGCTCAAGGCGGAATAATCCGGGTCCGAAGTTGGGATTTAGGCGCACGGTTTCCAGCATATCTGCGTAAGCATTGGTCGTGTCGCCGAGCGCATATTCCGCCATCGCGCGCCAATAGAGGCTTTCTTCGAGGGTCGGCTCGCTGATGGTCTCATTGAGGGTTGTGTCGGCGAGGTTGATCACATCTTGATAGCGCCCGGTGTAGAAGTAGGCGAAGTAGGGTGTGGTTTGGTACCACATGATGCGGTAGGGACGCTGGGTGTCGTCTTGTCCGAGTTCGGCGTAGAGCGCGAAGGCTTGGTCGAAGGCGGCGGCGGCTTCGGGATAGCGCTGCAACTGGACGAGGCTGGTGCCTTTGTTGAACCAGGCAAAGAACGCATCGTTGCCGCTGGCGTTTTGGGCTTCAGCTTCGGCGATTTCGAGGGCGTGTTCGTTTGCCCAAGTTTCATCCAGCCAGAGTCCGAGAATTTCGTTGACGGTTTCGCTCTCGGCGGGCGGATAGACGACCATGAAAAGATAGTTGAACGAGCGCCAGCCTTCTTCAAATTTTTCGTAAGGGTCGTGATGATCAGGACCATCATTGTAGGTGTCTTGCACGATGATTTCTTGCGTATTATCGTCATAGCCCGTGACGTATTGATAATGCCCTAGCCAAGCGACTTTGCCCGTGTAATCGCGTTCATAATAGCCTTTTTCAACGATGACGGGATAGCCTGCGGCGATGAAGCGTTTGATGAGATCAAGCGTACCGCCATAGCGTAGAACGCCCGTGAATTCGGTTTGCTCATTGACAAAATCGAGCATTTCGTAGGGCATCACGTTTTTATCCGCTTTCCCGGCTTGGATGAAGTCTTTTACGCCCACTTCACCCGGTTTGATAACGCGCGCCACATCGTCGCGGTTGCCTGTCCAGCCCCAATAGGAGAGCGCCATCGTCAAGTTGGCGGGACCGCAATAATTCCAACGGTTGTGCTGATCGGTGTACTTAAAGCCTGTCAACAAGTGTTGTTCAGGGATGGCGGTCGGGATGATGGTTGGCGTGAGCGTTGGCGCGGGTGTTGCTTCAATGCCTTCGGGCGTAGCGGTCGGGGCAAGCGTTTCGATGATTTCAGCGGTCGCTGCGCTGGGCGGCTCAGTCGGCTGTGGCGCGGAGGGTTGGAAGACGGCTTCGTCGGGCGGATTGAAGTAATATTTAATTTGCGTGCGGAGGTTATCCACGCGCCATGAGAGCCGCGAATGGATCGGGGGCAAAAAGTACAGCCCGATCAGCGCGGCGATGCCAAGCAGTATCCACAAAAAGATGCGGGGATTTTTGAGTTTCATGTGTGGGATTATACTCGAAAGCCGCTGTTTCGCTCATCGTTGAAAATGGTTGGAGGAAAGAGGCGAGAGGAAAGACTACACGCCCTCTTTCCTCTCTCTTCTTTCCTTGTCCAGTGCCTGCGTCCTAAGGCAACCCCTTTCGCTCAAAGGCTGGATTTGGGATAAAATCCCCGCATGACAAATAAATTCGACCTGCTCTTTCAACCTATTCGGCTCGGTCCCGTCACCGCGCCGAATCGTTTTTATCAGGTGCCCCACTGCAACGGCATGGGCTACCGTATGCCCAAAGCGCTCGCCAAAATGCGCGGCATCAAAGCCGAAGGCGGCTGGGGCGTTGTTTGCACGGAAGAAGTGGAAATTCACCACAGCTCGGAAATTTCGGGAAGTTTTGAAGGACGGATTTGGGACGATGCCGACATCCCTGCCCTGCAATTGATGGTGGATGCCGTCCACGAACACGGCTCGCTCGCGGGAATTCAGTTGGTCTACAGTGGACACAACTCGGCGAACCTGTACTCGCGTTCCGTCAACTTCGGACCCCGCTCAGTGGGCGTGAATGGATACCATCCGCATCAAAGCCGTGCCATGGACAAAGATGACATCCGCAATCTGCGCAAGTGGCACCGTGCGGCGGCGTTGCGGGCAAAAAAAGCCGGCTTCGACGTAATCTATGCCTACGCGGGACACAATCTGGCGATGCCGATGCACTTCATGCTCAAACGCTACAACCAACGCACGGACGAATATGGCGGCAGCCTTGAAAACCGCGTGCGTCTCTTCCGCGAATTGATCGAAGATACCAAAGACGCGGTTGGCGACACTTGTGCGGTTGCTGTCCGTTTTGCCGTGGACGAGCTAATGGGCGCAGACGGGATGCAATCTACCGCCGAAGGACACGACATCGTTGCCATGCTCGCCGAACTTCCCGACTTGTGGGACGTGAATATCAGCGGTTGGGAAAACGATTCGGAAACATCACGCTTCAAAAAAGAAGGCTATCAGGAGAAATACATCAACTTCGTCAAATCGCTGACTACGAAACCCGTTGTCGGCGTGGGGCGTTACACCACCCCCGAAGCGATGCTCGCCGCCGTCGAAGGCGGCATCATGGATATGGTCGGCGCGGCGCGTCCATCCATTGCCGATCCCTTTTTGCCGAATAAATTGCAGGAGGGGCGCGTCGAAGATATCCGCGAGTGCATCGGCTGTAATATCTGCGTCAGCGCCGACAATTTGGGCGTGCCAATCCGCTGTACGCAGAACGCGACCATGGGCGAAGAATGGCGGCGTGGTTGGCATCCAGAGAGAGTTCCGTCAAAGGGTTCACCACAGAGACCACAGAGTTCACAGCGTGAGCAGGAAAAAGGCGATTCTGATTTGTTCCCCCATCCTAACCTTCCCCCGCA
>JANTFU010000254.1 GCA_024763295.1 Anaerolineales bacterium | reverse complement strand
CGCGCAAACACTCTTTCCTGCCTTGCCTAAGTGCCCTTAAAAGTACAGGTCACGCTTTCAGCGTGACCTGTTTTTTTAGAGCAACTTCTTCTGCGTCGTTTTCTTTGGCGTAGATTTCTTTTTTGTAGGCGTTTTCTTCTTCGCCTGCGTTTTCTTCTTCGGGCTGGCTGCCTTTTTCTTGGCAGGCGCTTTCTTTTTGGGCTTGGGCGGCTCTTTGAGCTTTGCAATATAGGTTTCGGCATCCCAAGCATTCGTCAGAGAGACGATCGCATCACCCAGCTTGACTTCCTGCACCAACTTTCCACGCACCGACGAGCGTTTTTGCAGGGGCGCTGCGTCCAAGCGTGTAGATTTGGCAGCCGCCTTCAGCAGGTGCATCGTCACCACCTGATTCCCCTTGCCAACTGTCAATCCAGCCAAACGCTCGCCATCGGGCAACTTCCACAGGATGACGCCCTTGCCGTAACGTCCCTGCGTGGGGAAATCTTTTTCAGGGATGCGTTTGCCCTTGCCATCGGATGTAATCAGGAAAATCTCTCCTGTTTTGGGCAGGGCATCTGCGCCCACGACGAGATCCCCGACCCCGAGTTTGATCCCGTTAACGCCCGCCGCAACCAAGCCCATCGGACGAACCCCATCTTCCGCAAAACGAATGCCCATGCCGCTGGCGGTAGCAAGCAAAATGTCCTTTTTACCATCAGTCAGCAGCAACCAGCCGAGCGTATCGCCATCATTGACGCGCACCAGCGTAAAGGATTGCGCCGAGGGACCGGGCAACTCGCCAATTGCGCTCTTTTTGACCATCCCGCCGCGTGTAACACTCATAATATAGGTTTCTTCGGGAAATTCGCTGCGGCGTGCAGGCAACGCAAAGGCTGCCGCAAGGCGGTCACTGGGTTTGAGCGGAGAGAGCTTATGCCACTCGGTGCCATCGGAAAGTTTTTCAGCTTCGGGCAGCGTATGGACTGCAATGGCAGCCGCTTCACCCTTCTCCGAGACCATGTAGAGCGTGTCGTTCGTAGAGGCTTTGATGAGCCAGTTAGGAGCATCCTTGCCGCTAGGACGTGGAGTTTTATCTTCACGAGAGCGGGAAACGATGCCATCGCGCGTGATGCCGACCCAAACGCTTTTATCAGGTAGCAAATCAGCAGAGGTCAGCAAGGCTTGGGCGGGCATTTCACCATCCACGCTGATAATCTGTGTGCGGCGGCGATCGCCGTAGGCTTCTTTAACTTTCGACAATTCTTCTGCGACAACGCCGCGCATCTTTTTCGGCGATTTGAGCAGCGCTTCCAAGCCTTTGATGGTCGCTTTTAAGGCTTTGTATTCCTGTTCAATTTTCTTACGTTCAAGAGCAGCTAAACGGCGCAACTGCATATCCAAAATCGCTTGTGCCTGAATTTGGGTGAATTTGAACTTTTTCATCAGGCGCGTGCGCGCGGTCGGCACATCGGGAGAACGGCGAATGGTGGCAATCACTTCATCCAAATTTTTGAGCGCCAGCAAATAGCCTTCAAGAATGTGCGCACGTTCTTTCGCGCGGCGCAAATCAAATTCGCTGCGGCGACGCACGACTTCAAGACGATGTTCGACATACACGCGCAACGCCTGTTTGAGCGAGAGCATCCGCGGCTCGCCATCGACGAGCGCGAGCATGATGATGCTAAAGGTCGATTTCATCGGCGTGCTCTTGTAGAGCTTCGCAAGCACGTCTTCAGGTTCTACATTTTTGGTCAGTTCAATGACAATACGCATGCCCTGACGATCAGATTCATCACGCAGGTCGGTCAGTCCGTCAATCTTGCCGTCGCGTGCCAAATTCGCAATGCGGGAAATCAGATTGGATTTATTGACCATGTAGGGGAGTTCGGTAATGATGATCCTGCTTTTGTTGCGCTCCATCTCCTGGATGTGCACCCGAGCCTGAATGGTGACGCGTCCGCGCCCCGATCCGTAGGCGGCTTCCAGTCCGGATTCATCTTCCTGATGAATAATGATCCCGCCTGTGGGGAAATCAGGTCCCTTAACAAATTGCATCAACTGCCCGACCGAAATATCGTCGAGCTTCTCCCAATTTTCGAGCATGTAATTCAGGGCGTCGACCACTTCGGCAAGATTGTGGGGCGGAATGGAGGTGGACATGCCGACGGCAATCCCGCTGCCGCCGTTGACGAGTAGGTTGGGGATGGACGAGGGCAGGACGCTCGGCTCGGTGAGGGTATCGTCAAAGTTGGGCGTGAAATCGACGGTGTCTTTGTTGATTTCAGAGAGCATTTCGAGTGCGGGCAGGGCGAGACGCGCTTCGGTATAACGCATGGCTGCGGGCGGATCGCCGTCAATGGAGCCGAAGTTGCCCTGCCCATCCACGAGCAAACAGCGCATACTAAAATCCTGTGCCTGACGTGCCATCGCTTCGTAGACAGATGAGTCGCCGTGCGGATGATATTTACCAAGCACTTCGCCGACAATCCGCGCGGATTTTTTATAGGGGCTATCGGCGCGCAAGCCCATGTCGTACATCGCGTAGAGAATACGCCGCTGAACAGGTTTGAGTCCGTCACGCGCGTCGGGCAGCGCACGCGAAACGATGACGCTCATGGCGTAATCGAGATAGGATTGCTGCATCTCTTCGTCGATATTGATTTTTTTAACTAATCCAAGTTCCATAGGATTCTCCGTGTTTTTGGGTAGCGGGACTATCTTACCACGAAAATTTGTTCTATCCCTTCGGCTTTATTTTACCGTAAAGCCAGTTTAAACATAACGGACTGTTTTTTGCTCGGCAAGATTTGTGGTGGTTACTGCTTGCTAATCGCAACAAGAGCGTGTACAATTACGCTAAACAAGATAAAAAAGGTCTACAATAGGAGAAAAACTCAATGAAACATAATTACCGCCTTTTAAGCTTTTTCGTTCTAATCGGGTTTTTCTTAGGAGCCTGTAATTTGGGGACAGACACAAGCAACGAACAAGCCACTGCTGCCGCAGAAACTGCCAATGCAATGGTTACTCGGGCACTAGAGACCGCAGCCGCCGAGAATATTCCCTCCGCAACGCCTGAGCCTGAAGCAACTGCTACATCCATTCCGGCTAACACGGCAACAGCAACCGCCCTCCCCATAACGGCAACCAACACGGCTATTCCATGTAATCGTGCGGAATTTGTTAATGACGTCAATTACCCCGACAACACCGAAGTTGCTACGGGCACGGCTTTTACCAAAACTTGGCGCATAAAAAATACCGGTTCCTGCACATGGACAGCCGACTATGTTTTGCTTTTTGACAGTGGCGATCAAATGAATGCGCCGACAAGCGCATCCTTTACTTCAAATTCAATCGCTCCGGGAGAGACTGTAGATATTTCCGTTGCATTGGTTGCGCCAACAACGCCAGGGACTTATCAGGGACAATTCAAGCTCCGCTCACCAGATAATGTTGCCTTTGGTATTAATGACCATGCACAGGCAGCTTTTTGGGTGAAGATCGTTGTGCCGGCTGCTCCGCAACTCACCAAGCCTGATTTGCTCGCAACAAGCTTCACAATTACTCCCAACCCTGCCGTACAAAACGCTCCAGTAGAAGTCAGCGTGACGATCAAAAACCAAGGTCAAACCGATGCCGGTCAATTCAAAGTGTACTGGTTGGCAGGAGAAACCTTTACGATATCTTGCCAATGGGTCATTCCTGCTCTGGCAGCCGGTGCCAGCATCACACAAACCTGCAACACTTACCAATACGGCGCTACACATACCAATATCACGACAACGGTTATGGTCGATACCGACGGGAATGCCGTAGACGAATCAGATGAAAGCAATAACGAAGCAACGCTCAATATCGAGGTAAAAAGTCCATAACGCAAACAGCCTAAATAAGTGCCCGAACAAAAGTTTTCTGGTATTTCATGATGAAAAAACAGCGCCCCTTTATCCCCCAAAATGCCAAAAGCATGGAATTTAGGGGGAAGTAGCCGCCCCTC
>JANTFU010000253.1 GCA_024763295.1 Anaerolineales bacterium | reverse complement strand
GGGTCATATTTAAGCGTGAAGATTTTTCTTTTAGTTCAAGAAAACGTTCATCTGGCAATTTGATTGTAAGTACAGCCATAAGATTTTCCTTTTGCAAAAAATAAAACTTTGCTGTGGAGAAATTATACAATAATTTTGAAAGCCGAGTTTCGAATCAAAAAGCCCCTGAACTTCAAGGGCTGCATTCTTCAATGCGCTATTCAATTGGCAATGTCCGCATTGGGTAACTCTCCAATGATTTGAACAGCACGCTTTTGCATGGCAGGTTGTCTGCCGTGTTGGAATACGGAAAGCATTGCGACGATATAAACGCATAACTGACGACCATCTGTAAAGAAACTGTCATTAATCGCTTGAATAGATGGTATAAAATATAGGCTATGAAATTTGGTCTTCCTTCCAATTGTCCTTGTTGTCCCTGTACCTGTATTTAATCGTTAATCATCTTAAACGCGCCTTTTGGGGCGCGTTTTTATTTTCACACTCAAGGAGTTCCCATGTCCTACGAAAAAGAATTTGAAAAATTCATCGCCGCCTACCCCGCCTATAAAGAAACCCAAAAGCTCGACGAAATGCGCGCCAACGACTACTCACGTCTCGATCGCCTCGGTCACGTTTACCTCGACTACACCGGCGGCGGTCTCTATGCCGAATCGCAAATCAAAGACCATCAAGTCATGCTGCGTGATAATGTTTTCGGCAACCCGCACTCATCCAACCCGACTTCGATGGCATCCACGGCGCTTGTGGAAGGGGCGCGCGCCTATGTGCTTGAGTTTTTCAACGCCGATCCGGAAGTCTACGATGTGATTTTCACGCCCAACGCCAGCGGCGCACTCAAATTAATCGGCGAAGCCTACCCCTTCGAGCAGAACGGGCGCTACATGCTCGCGTTTGACAACCACAACTCCGTCAACGGCATCCGCGAGTTTGCCCATGCGCACGGCGCCCCCGTCCACTACGTCCCCGTCGAACTGCCCGAACTGCGTCTGCCCTACGAGCAGCTCAAAGCAGGCTGGGCGCAAGCCGATCCCGCTGGCAACAATCTCTTCTCTTTCCCTGCCCAATCAAATTTTTCGGGCGTCAAACATCCGCTGGAATGGATCGCTGAAGCCCAAGCGCTGGGCTGGGATGTTCTGCTGGATGCCGCTGCCTTTGTTCCTACCAACAAATTGGATTTATCCCGCTTCGCCCCCGACTTCGTTTCGCTCTCGTTTTATAAAATTTTCGGCTACCCGACGGGTTTGGGCGCGTTAATCGCCAAAAAGGAGAAACTCGGCAAACTCCGCCGCCCCTGGTTTGCCGGCGGGACAATCACCGTCGCCTCCGTCCAGGGCGAGAAATACTATCTGGCAGAGGGACATACCGCCTTTGAAGACGGTACCGTTGACTATCTCAATATCCCCGCCGTCAAGATCGGGTTGAAGCACATTGCCAACGTGGGCTACCAAGCCATTGGCACGCGCGTCTCGTGTCTAACGGGCTGGCTGCTTGATAACCTGAAAGCGATGAAACACAGCACAGGCGTCCCGCTCGCCAAAATCTACGGACCCTTAACTACCGAAATGCGCGGCGGCACAATTGCGGTCAATTTCTATAACAAGGACGGCGTCGCCTTTAAGCATCGCTATATCGAGGAGCAAGCCAATCAACATAAAATTTCACTACGAACAGGCTGCTTCTGCAACCCCGGCGCGGGCGAAGTCGCCCTGCAACTCGAAGAGTTTGAATTGGTCGCCTGCTTCTCACAGCCCGAACACGAACAGCGCCTAAGCTTCGACGATTTCGCCCTGTGCTTCGACGGGCAGGAATCGGGCGCAGTGCGCATCTCCGTCGGAATCGCCTCCAACTTCGCCGATGTGCAGACCTTCCTTAATTTCATGCGCGAACTATTGGACTAAATCTCTCGCCTCAGTGCTAGGAGCAAGGCAAAAATAGACTTACAAAAAGTTAGTAAAGAAAATGACCGTGAGAAATATGCGGTCATTTTTTCTTTAATCGACCAACAGACAAGGATATTTTGCACACTCTTCTCACAGGCATTACAATAATAAAGAGCGAACCACTCAAAACTAACTACTCAAAACTAACCACTAAAAAACGACTCTCCATGCTCACAAAAAACGACTTCATCCGCATCCCCTACACATCTGACCTGAGCGAAGGCGGTATTGCCTACGCCTGTCGCTCATTGCCACATACCTACAACCGCATGGGCGGCACCGACAGCAATCGAATGCGGCGCATCGTCGCTGGCATCGGCGTCGAGCTGGCTTTTCGGCGCTATCTGACCGAACGTGAAATCCCTTTTGACGTCAAAGGCGCGACGCCCTTCACCGACCCCGACAAATATGATGTCTCGCTTGGCGGCAGACGCTGCGACCTAAAATCCTTTTTGTTAACGCGCCGCGCCCAGATTAACGAACTCAAACGCGATCTGAATTTGCTGCTCGATGCCACCGCCTTAATCCCCTCCGATCAATTCGCCGCCGCCACACACCACGAAAGCGACCTCTACATCTTCGGTTTTTTGACCGGTTTAGTCGCCGCTTCGCGTGCCGATATGATCCGCGCGTTGGGGGCGGGGCAGCCGCTCTATTTGATGCACACTCTGCCCAAAGATTGGGCAAAACCCGATCAGTGGACATCGTTGGGAAATTTGGCACTCAAAAGCGACAGCGACGAGCCGCTCGCCGTTGAAGTTGGGGGGCAAAACCAAAACCGGGAGTTCATCTCGGAGCGAATCCTGCTTGAGCCGCGCAAACGCACGGAAACGGAATCAACTTTCCACACGCTCGCTTACGTTCACGTCGAAAAAATGCCCGACGCGCGCGTCGGCGTCCACTCATCCGCGAAGGGCGAGACTTACATCATCCCGTCCACAGAATGGGGCAATATTCAGGTTTACGGCATGAGCGTGCTGCTGGTGGGCTACCTGACGCGCGATGAGTTCCGCCAAAAAGCGCGCGAAATCCCGATGGGCAGCCGCGTTTTTCAATATAGCAAAACCAAAACCAAAAATTTGGGCGTGCCGGTGCGCGAGCTAAAACCGCTGCGCCCGCTTTTTGACAAAGTGAAAGAATACAGCGCATGATTACATCCGCGCAAAACCCAAAAATAAAGTTGGTGCGCGCCCTGCAAAGCCGCGCCCGCACGCGCCGCAAGGAAAACGCCTTCATCGTGGAGGGCGTACGCCTTTTTGAAGAGGCGCTCAAGGCACGCGCGCCAATCCGCTTTGTGCTCTATGACCGCACGTTGAGCGAGCGCGGACGGGCGTTATTGGCGGCTTTAGATAACGTGGATGTGGAAGAAGTGGATGCCGCGCTGCTCAACGCGGTTTCGGATACCGAAAATTCGCAGGGCATCCTCGCCGTACTCGCCCGTGACCTAAACTTGCTGCCCGCCAAATTAAGTTTTGTCCTAATCCCCGACCAAATCCGCGACCCCGGCAACCTCGGCACGCTGATTCGTACTGCAGCCGCCGCCGGTGTGGACGCCGTTTTCCTGCCCCCCGAAACGACCGATGCCTTTGCGCCGAAAGTTTTGCGGGCGGGTATGGGCGCGCATTTCCGCTTGCCAATCGTTTCGCTGAATTGGGATGAGATCAAAGCACGGGTGCAAGGATTAGCCGTCTACGTTGCGGAGATGGAGGGGAATGTGGTTTATACCAATGCGAATTTGACGCAGGCGTGCGCCGTCGTCATCGGCGGCGAAGCGGAGGGCGCGAGTCAAGCCGCGCGGGCGCTGGCGGATGCAGAAATCTACATCCCAATGAAAGATGCGACCGAGTCGCTCAATGCGGCGGTGGCGGGGGCGGTTATCTTGTTTGAAGTAGCGCGGCAGCGAAATCGTTGAAAATTCCCCCAAGAAAAACGTAGGGGCGGGGCTGTTCAGTTCTGTACATAGATACTCGGTTTTTCATTTCAAATACGATTTTCTTCGAGAAAAGCGTTGAGAACGAGAAAAACAACTCATTTTACGGGCTAAAAACC
>JANTFU010000252.1 GCA_024763295.1 Anaerolineales bacterium | reverse complement strand
GTCTCGCCAAATGAAAGCGTTGTTCCTTCAATAGCGCTTGAATGATGCGTAATGGAAACGCGAAGCTGTCTGAAGAGTTTTTCTCTTTCTTTGAGGGACAGTTCATTTAGTTTTTTCATTTTTGCTAGTCCTGTTTGCTCTTTTAATCTGCCAAGCCATTTTAACCCGAAGAAGGGTTAAAGGCAAAATACAGAATCCACGGATCGTATGAAGAATCATGGAATTTTACGCGAAGCGCTAGAGAAGGCAAAGTTTAATGCGTGTTGCGTAATGCGTATTGCATAATGATTTACGGAATACGCAACACGCAATACAGGGTGGGTTTCCAAAACTCCCCCATCTAAAACTCATCCGTGTTAAAATACCCCCATGCCCAAAAAGAACACCCCCGCCCGACAACAATACCTCGATATCAAAGCCCAATACCCCGATGCGATCCTTTTCTTCCGCTTGGGGGATTTTTACGAAACCTTCGGCGAAGATGCCGTCATCACCGCCCGTGAACTCGACATTGTGCTCACTGCGCGCGGCATCGGGAACGGCGAAAAGACCCCGCTGGCAGGTATCCCCTATCATGCGGTGGAAAATTATCTCTCGCGCCTCGTTGAAAAGGGCTACCACGTTGCCATCTGTGAACAGATTGGAGAGAAACCCGAAAAGGGACTTTTCCCGCGCAAGGTCGTGCGTGTGGTCACGCCTGGCACCGTTGTAGAGCCTGGGCTGCTCCAAAGCCATGCCAACAACTACCTTGCGGCAGTCGTCGTTCATAACGACAAAGCGGGCATCGCCTACGCCGACATCACCACGGGCGAGTTTGCCGTCACCGAGATCGACGCTGAAAATCTCAGCCCCGTGCGTGCCGAACTCATCCGCCTGAACGCCGCCGAAGTCGTCCACCCCGACGACCTGAAACTCAACGGCGAAATCTCCAGCCATCTCACCTCCTGGGCGGCTTGGCGTTTCGAGAGCAGCCGTTGTGCCGAGACCCTGCGCACCCATTTTGGCGCCTCCACGCTCGACGGCTTCGGACTAAAACATCGCAATCTCGCCATCCGTGCGGCGGGCGCCATCCTGCAATATATCCGCGAGACCGAGCCAAACGCCCTCAAACTGCTCACCGACCTGCACGTCTACAGCCTTTCCGAGTTTATGACCCTCGACGCCGCCACGCGCCGCAATCTCGAACTCACCGAAACCCTGCGCGGGCAGCACGACGGCTCGCTCCTGAGCGTGCTCGACAAAACCGTCTCGCCGATGGGCAAGCGCCTCATGCGCCAGTGGGTCAGCCGTCCCCTGCTCGACATCGACCAGATTAATCAGCGGCTCGATGGCGTCAGCTACTTTTTCGATGATGGCATGGCGAGAGCCGAACTGCGTGCCGCCCTGAAACCGCTCGCCGATTTGGAACGCCTGACCAATCGTTTATTAAGTGGATATGCGCAACCTCGGGATTTGGTTGCCTTGCGAGACACTTTGGGACAAATCCCCAACATCCAACTGCTCTTTAGCGGGGATGCGCCGAGTCTCTCCCGTACCTTGGGCTTGCTCTCGCCATGTGAGCAGGAACTTCGTCTCTTGCAGGATGCCATTTCCGACGAACCACCAGCGACCTTGCAGAACACGGGCATCATCCGTGCTGGCTACGCCGACGAACTCGACCGTGTAATGGACGCCTCCGCCCACGCCCGTGACTGGATCGCCAATCTCGAAGCGGTCGAGCGGGAACGCACAGGCATCAAATCGCTGAAAGTCGGCTATAACAAGGTTTTTGGCTATTATATCGAAATCACCAAAGCCAACGCCGACCAAGCCCCCGAAGAATACATCCGCAAGCAGACCTTGGTCAACGCCGAGCGCTATATCACCCCCGAAATGAAAGAGTACGAAACCCTCGTACTGAATGCCGAAGAGCGCATCCGTGAAATCGAAATCCGCATCTTCAAGAATGTTTGCCAAGAGTTGGCGGGTTCGTCCGCAAGGCTGCTGAGTTCCGCCCGTGCCTTAGCGGAGTTGGATGCCCTCGCCTCCCTCGCCGAATCCGCTGCTTTGGGCGGCTATACCAGACCCAAAGTCACGGACGATGCGACGCTCGACATCCACGAGGGACGCCATCCCGTCGTCGAAGAATCTCTGCACGGCGAACGCTTCGTCCCCAACGACATCGTCTTTGAAGAGGGCGAGATTGTGCGTGTCATCACGGGTCCGAATATGTCGGGCAAAAGCACCTACCTGCGGCAGGCGGCGCTAATTGTGCTGATGGCGCAGATCGGCTCTTTTGTGCCTGCCGAGAGCGCCACCATCGGGCTGACCGACCGCATTTTCACGAGGATTGGCGCACAGGACGAAATCCACGCGGGACAATCCACCTTTATGGTCGAGATGGTCGAAGTGGCGAATATCTTGCACCACGCCACGCCCCGCTCCCTGCTCGTGCTGGACGAAGTTGGGCGCGGCACCAGCACCTATGACGGCGTCTCGATTGCTTGGGCGATGGTTGAATATATCCATAACAATCCCGATCTGCGTGCCAAAACACTCTTCGCCACCCACTACCACGAACTGACCCAACTCTCCGACCTGCTACCAGGCGTGCGCAATTACAACGTCGCCGTCAGCGAAGCGGGTGGACAGGTTGTCTTCCTGCACAAAATCATCGCCGGTGGCGCGGATAAATCCTACGGCATCCACGTTGCGCAATTGGCAGGGCTGCCGCGCTCTGTGGTGACACGGGCGAACGATATTATGGCTCAGTTAGAGAAATCTTCGGGGTCGGCGGTCAAAATCAATCCGCAAGCGGCGCAGCAAGTGGCGCTTTTCCCCGAAACCAACCCACTGCTAGACGAATTGGAGAAGCTGGATATTAACTCGCTTTCGCCCATCGAGGCGCTTAATCGGCTTTTTGAGTGGCAGAAGGCGTTTTTGAAGGATAAATAGGCGTTACCCAGAAGAGCGCCAAAACCAGAAGCCCCCAAACGTAAACTTCTAACTCCATAAAGTAACTCAACGTAATATTCGTTAAAATCACATAGACGATCGTCAGCAACGGAAAAAAGCTGATGATCGTTTTTTCTTTAAGCGCAAAACACAGCGCACGCCAAGCGCCAACAAGCAAAATCAAGATCAATAAGCTCAACCCAATCCAACCCAAATTGAGCAAAACATCCATATAACCGCTGTCTCCAATATGGATGAGATAAAGCCACCCCACCGCACGCTGCGCTTGATATTTCAACGAAGAATACCAAACTGCACCGTAACCGGCGCCAAGCAAGGGTCTTTTGCTGACCCAATCTTCGAGCAAATAGCGCCATAAGTCTATTCTGCCCGTCAAGGTTGAATTACGGTTAAAAAATCCCAAAAAGGCGTCTAATTTCCAGACAAAAAGCCCTCCTCCGAGAATCCCAATGCCCCCCAATGAATAGTAATGCCTCGCTCGCAGATATTTCTCAAAGCGCAGCCAGAGCCATATAAGCCCCACAAAAAAATGCAAGCCAACGACCAAAATTGCACCAGTCGCGGATTTGGTCAGAAAAACAAGCGCCAGCGTTAGAACGTAAAAAATACTATTGAAAACCAGACTTATCTTTTGCTCCCCATGCCCCGCCGACAAAAGTCGTAACAAGAAAAGCATATTTCCAAAAGCCATAAAACTACCCAGATAGTTACGATTTCGGAATATCCCGCGCCAAGCGCCATCATAAGGATAGAAATTGGCTCGCCCAATATTAGGGAATGCCAAAGCGAGCCAAAACGTCAGTGCTACCATGATTACCGCGAACCAAGCCAGCCAAATCAAAATCTCATCCTTGGTTTCAGAACCAACCCAAGCAGAAATCACCAATGTAACCGCAAGGAGTGCGATCAAATTCCGCAGCGAACCTGCAAGAAACAGAGTCCAGAAAAGAGAAAGAATGGCGAAGAGAAGAAATATACCCAGCAACTTATTGCGCCCCCAATACGCTAAAAAACGTTCGCGGATCACTGTCTTACGCAAAGGTAACAGAA
>JANTFU010000251.1 GCA_024763295.1 Anaerolineales bacterium | reverse complement strand
ATCCACGAAGTCGGCAAAGAACTGCGCAACGCCAACTACACCTTCATCCTGCTGGCGGGCATCTCCAGCGCCATCTGGTTGATGGTACGCGGAAAAGTCTGGCAAACGCTTCTGGGCAACATCCCCTCTTACCGCGACACTTTCATCACCATCGGCGAAGGCTACCTGATGAACAACTTCCTGCCTTTCCGCCTCGGCGAGATCGGGCGCGCCTTTCTGCTTTCCCAAAAATCCGAGCTAAAATTTACCGAAATCCTGCCGACCATCATCGTCGAGCGCATTTTCGACCTGATTATTTCCGCCGCGATTCTCGTCCTTGCCGTGCCCTATGTGGCTGGCGCAGAGGGCGCGGCACAAGTCGGTTATGCGATTGGCGCTATCGTATTCATCGCAGTCATCCTGCTTTATATCGCCGCGCAAAATCAAGAATGGGCGCTCAACTTTTTCTACAAACTGACTGCCCGCGTCCCCAAAATTCAACAAATCGGTGGCGAGTTGGTCGCCTCGCTGCTGGCGGGGCTTTCCGTCTTCACCGATGGCTGGCTCTTCGTCCGCTTTCTCTTCTGGATCATCTTAAACTGGCTAATCGCAATCTTTCAATATTTTCTTATCATCCTCGCCTTTTTGCCGCAAGCCACGCTCATCTGGAGCATGTTTAGCCTCGGCATCACCGCCTTTGGCAACGCAATTCCTTCTCTACCGGGCGCAGTCGGCACGCTTGAAGCTGCCATCGTCTTCGCCATCGAAACGCTTTCGGGTAACGCCGCCGCCGCAGGTGGCATCGCTGCGATGGTGCGCCTTTTCAACTATCTTTTCACCAGCATCGTCGGGTTGTATGGTCTCAACACTGAAGGCGAAACGCTCGCAGGGATTTATCAGAAGATCAAAAATATTCGAAAATCGTAGGCAGACCTATGTGTCTGCCCCTAGACGCACACACAGGTGCGCCCTACGGAGAAAAATATGAAATATCTCATCACCGGCGGTGCCGGATTTATCGGATCAAATTACGTCAACCGTCTTCTCGAACGTGGGGAAGACGTCGTCGTTTACGACAACTTATCGCGTGCGGGTGCGCCCCGTAACGTCGATTGGTTACGCCAGACGCACGGATCGGACTCCTTTCAACTGGTTACCGGCGACGTGCGGGATGCCGCGCTTTTAACATCCACCGCCAAAGACGCCGACATCATCGTGCATCTCGCCGGACAAGTAGCCGTGACCACGTCCGTGCTGCATCCGCGTGACGATTTCGACATCAACGCCCTCGGCACCTTCAACGTCGTCGAAGCAGCTAGGCTCTCCGAGCGGAATCCCATTCTCATTTACGCCTCCACAAATAAGGTCTACGGGGGCATGGAAGATGTGCCCCTCGCCGAATCCGCTACTCGGTGGCAGTACGCCAACCTAACGCACGGATGTCCCGAATCCCAGCCGCTCGATTTCCATTCGCCCTATGGCTGTTCCAAAGGGACGGGCGACCAATACGTCCGCGATTATGCGCGCATCTATGGGCTGCGCTCGGTCGTCCTGCGGCAATCCTGCATTTATGGACCGCGCCAGTTCGGCGTGGAAGATCAGGGTTGGGTGGCGTGGTTCATCATTGCCGCGATTACAGGCAAAGCGATTACGATCTACGGCGACGGCAAACAAGTCCGTGACGTGCTGTATGTGGATGATTTGCTGAATGCCTACGATGCCGCGATTAAAAATATCGACGCCGTAGCAGGCAAAGTCTACAACATCGGCGGCGGCGCCGAAAATGTAATGTCGATCTACGCCGAGTTCTTCCCGATTTTAGAGAACTTGCTGGGACGAAAAATCCCCGTCGCGCGCGACGATTGGCGTCCCGGTGACCAGCGCGTCTTCTATGCCGACATCCGCAAAGCTATGCAAGATTTGAATTGGCAGCCAAAGGTTGACGTAAAATCGGGCATCAAGAAACTTTACGAGTGGGTTGTGACAAACCGAGATTTGTTTTAGAAATGAACTACTTGGTAGCGCGGTAGCTAATCGTGAAAAAAGGTTTCAACCACCAAGACGTAGAGTTTTAGGAGAAAAAAAGAAGAGAGTGTCAACCAAAGTGAGCAAGACTGGCAGAAATGTCATCTTTCTTATTTTTCACTTCAAAAACTTGGCGTTCTTTGTGCCTTGGCGGTTCCCTTTTTCCCCTCACGGTTATGTACGTTGTACCAATTGCTTCAATCTTAAAGATTACTCAACTTTGGCATAGGAGATTCAATGAAGAAAGAAAAAGGCGCAGTTGGCTGCGTAACTTGTGGCACCAGTTTGGGCTGCTTCTTTCCGCTAACACTGCTTTTTAGCGTCGTATTAGTGGCGAGTCTCAGTTCTTATTTTGACAGCAACTACATCTGGGAAAGTGCCGACACTTGGCTGGTAGTCGTCTTTGCGGCGCTCTTGATTTTCGCTATTTTGGTAGGCATTTTGCAAGCTGCCGTTGGGATTTGGTCGCTGATGGGATTTTTTGACCAGCAAGTGACCGAGGACGAGTTGAGCTTGCTAGACCCTATTCCGGTTGCTGAAAGCGAGCCTGCGACTGAAGAAGACCACTAAATATTACCCGATGATGAGGCTTGTTCAGCTCTATTTTCTCAGCCCAAGATACTCGGTTTTTTGCTCGAGAATCAAGATTTTTTCTCGCCTTTAACATTTTTATCGAAGGGAATCGTGTTTGGAATGAAAAAACCGAGTATCTGCTCGTAAAATCGGTGACACAAAAGAATGCCCGCTTTAGGAGAAATCAGTCAAAGCCGGGCATTTTCCGTTTAAACAAGACCCTGCATACAGGCGAGCGATCCGACAATTCCTTTTCATAAAGATTACAAAAAACATAATTTCTCCGCATCATTTTTAATGAGCAGTTTGTTATAATCAAATTGGTCGTATTTCACAGTACAGAGAAAGGAGTTTTTCTATGGCTGACGCACAAGGATGCGCACGCGTGACCAGCAAAGTTGCTGACGATCCGCGTGACGACCAGAAAACATCCGCAGAAGTTCTTGAAAAAAAGGAGATAAAAATGACCGCACGAGTAGGGCAAAAAGCCCCCGAATTTACCGCTCCCGCTTATTATCAGGGTGGGTTTACGAACGTTTCACTTTCAGATTTTGCAGGCAAATGGGTATTGCTTTGCTTCTATCCGGGTGACTTCACCTTTGTCTGAGCGACCGAAGTATCGGCGGTCGCCGACAAATATGCTGATTTACAAGCTTTAGGTGTTGAAGTTATCTCCGTGAGTGTAGATAGCCACTTTGTACACAAAATGTGGAACGACTATGAATTGACCAAGATGGTGGAGGGCGGCGTGCCTTTCCACATGGCTGCCGATCAGGCAGGCAACGTTGGACGCGCGTATGGTGTCTGGGACGAAAACCAAGGCATCGAGTTGCGCGGACGCTTTATCATTGACCCGGATGGCGTCATTCAGGCAATGGAAGTGTTGACTCCGCCGGTTGGACGCAAATTTGCTGAAACGGTGCGCCAAATTAAGGCTTTCCAACTCGTACGCGAGAGCAAAGGCTCACAAGCCACGCCCGCTGGCTGGGAACCCGGCGAATTGGTTTTGAATCCCGGTCCCGATCTGGTTGGGAAGGTTTGGGAAGTTTGGAACCCGAAGATGGAGAAGTAGTTCTCCGCTTTTAGCGAGATTGACAGCCCTGATGAAGCTCATCGGGGCTGTTATTTTTTAACCGCCAAGTTACGAAGAGCGCCAAGATGTTTAATCTTTTTTAAACTTAGCGTACTTCGCGTCTTGGCGGTTCAGTTTTTCATCAGCTATAATTCGGCTCCCATAAAACAAATACAGGAGACAAACGCAATGTGCGGTATTTTCGGTATCGTCAAAAAAGAAACAGACAATCTCGGGGAAATCCTCATTGGGGCAGCCGAACGGCTCACCTATCGCGGCTACGACTCGGTCGGCATGGCGACCATTCTCGACGGCAAGATTGACTTGCGCAAAGATGTCGGCAAAGTGGATGTAGTCGC
>JANTFU010000250.1 GCA_024763295.1 Anaerolineales bacterium | reverse complement strand
CGCCCGCTACTATCAAGAGATCGCTGTCAACAAAGCCTTGCAAGCCATCGCCGCAGGCAAAGAGCGCATCCTGCTTACCCTTGCAACCGGGACGGGCAAGACCTTCATCGCCTTTCAGATCGTTTGGAAACTCTTTTACACCCGCTGGAATTTAAGACGGGACGGATCGCGCCGCCCCCGCGTCCTGTTCCTTGCAGACCGAAACATTCTCGCCGACCAAGCCTTTAACGCGTTTAACGCCTTCCCCGAAGATGCCCTCGTGCGAATCCGCCCTCACCAAATTCGCCAAACCGGGCATGTTCCCACCAACGGCTCCATCTTCTTCACCATCTTTCAAACCTTCATGTCCGGTCAGGATGAAGACGGCAACCCCACGCCCTACTTTGGCGAATACCCGCCCGACTTCTTCGACTTCATCATCATCGACGAATGTCACCGCGGCGGCGCAAACGACGAATCCAATTGGCGCGCCATCATGGAACACTTCTCGCCCGCCGTGCAATTGGGTCTCACCGCCACGCCGCGACGGGATGACAACATCGACACCTACCGCTACTTTGGCGATCCCGTTTATATCTACTCGCTCAAAGAAGGCATCAACGACGGCTTCTTGACGCCCTACAAAGTGCGCCGCATCCAAACTACGCTCGACGAATACACCTACACCTCCGACGATACCGTCATCGAAGGCGAGATCGAAGAGGGCAAAGTCTACACCGAAGCCGACTTCAACCGCATCATCGAGATCAAAGCCCGTGAGCAAAAGCGCGTCGAACTCTTCATGCAGGAGATCGACCAGCGCCAAAAAACGCTCGTCTTCTGCGCCACGCAGGATCACGCCGCCGCCATCCGTGATTTGATCAATCAGACCCACCACGATACTCCCGTCCCCTTTGGGGGAAGGGCTGGGGAAGGGGGTATCAATCCACTTTACTGTGTGCGTGTCACCGCCAACGATGGTAATCTTGGCGAAGAATATTTGCGCCAATTTCAGGATAACGACAAAACCATCCCCACCATCCTGACCACCTCCCAAAAACTATCAACGGGCGTCGATGCGCGCAATGTCCGCAATATTGTGCTCTTGCGCCCGATCAACTCGATGATCGAATTCAAACAAATCATCGGACGTGGCACACGTCTCTTCGATGGCAAGGAATACTTCACCATCTACGATTTTGTCGATGCCCACAACCACTTCCGCGACCCCGAATGGGACGGCGAACCCGAAGACCCGCCCGAACCCAAAGATGGTGGCGTGAGAGAACCCCGCCCGCCCTACGAAGGCGGCGATGAAGAACCCGAACCACGCATCAAGATCAAAGTCAAACTCGCTGACGGCAAAGAACGCCAGATCGAACACATGGCATCCACGCTCTTTTATAGCGCAGACGGCACCCCCATTTCGGCTGAAGAATTCCTGCATCAGCTTTTCGGCAAACTCCCCGACTTCTTCACCACCGAGGAAGAACTGCGGGATATCTGGTCACAACCTTCCACCCGTCAAGCCCTGCTCGATAACCTTGCAGAAGCCGGTTTCGGGCGCGAAGAACTGAAAGCCATGCAGCGCATCATCAACGCCGAACACAGCGACCTCTTCGATGTGCTTGAATACATCGCCTTTGCTGAACACCCCATTTCCCGTGAATTGAGAGTAGCCAAAGCGCAGCAAAGAATCTTTGCATCCCTCGCCCCCGAACAAAAACAATTCCTTGAATTTGTACTTGCCAAATACATCGAGAACGGCGTTGATGAACTCGCCGATGAAAAACTTCCGCCATTGCTCATGCTCAAATACAAAGCCATCGCCGATGCTCAGGAGATTTTGGGAACGGTTGAAGCCATCCGTGAAATGTTCGTCGGCTTCCAAAGACACCTTTACGAACCGACCATTGCGAGATAAGCAGACGGCTATATCAAACGCTCAAAAACAATCGCTGAAATCTAATTCTCGCTCTCCCACAAAACCAAAGCCTTCCACGCGCAACGCGGAAGGCTTTTTGATTAACACCACTATTTCCTAATCAACTAATCCCTAACATCCCTTTCTATGGTTTAATAGCCCCATGTTCAATATTCTCTACAAAGACAAGCATCTCCTCGTTGTTGATAAATCTGCGCCGCTCGCCGTTATCCCCGAAGGTTGGGATAAAACTGCGCCCAACCTGCACGCTCTGCTCGAAAAGCAGTTTGGCGGCAAAAAGATTTGGGTTGTGCATCGCCTTGATAAAGGCACAACCGGCGTGATGCTTTTCGCGCGCAGTGCCGAAGCGCATCGACATCTGAATACGCAGTTTGAGCGCCACGAAATCGAAAAGGTTTATCACGCCATCGTCGAGGGCGAGCCGGAATGGGATGAATATTCCGCGCGGCACGCTTTGCACGCCAATGTCGGTAGAAAGCATCGCACCGTCGCGGATCGAGTGCGTGGTAAGCCCTCCCAAACGGATTTGCGTGTGCTGCAACGCTTTTTTGACCATGCCCTGCTGGAAGCCCGCCCTAAAACGGGACGTACGCATCAGGTGCGGGTGCATTGTGCGGAAATGGGGCATCCCCTCGTGGGGGATACACTTTACGGCGCGGAACCAAACCCAAATTTCGGGCGTCCCGCGTTGCATGCCTTCAGCATCGCTTTTGTCCATCCTATTAGCGGGCAAAAATTGCACTTTTCCGCGCCGCATCCCAACGATTTTTCCGAGTTAATAGATTTGTTAGAAGAAGCCTAAAGCTGCTTTTTCACGCGCAAATTATGGTATGCTCTGCGCACTAAATCCAATCATTATTTTGTCATTACGATGTGGTTTTTGTTGCGATACATTCAACAGCCAACCGCCAAAGCAATGACACTAAGAGAGAAATTTTATGTCTTCCTGTCAAATATGCCAAAACCCGAACGACGACCCGAACAAAGCTTTTTTCTTCCCCGATCTCGATGGTGTGAACGATAACCGCGTGCCGCCTGAAGAGGTGCGCATCGAAAAATTGGACGCGGAACCTTACGCCGATGGCAAGCGCGTGCGCGTCAATTTTGATATGACGCCTTTCAAAGTGCGCCCTCACGCCGATGTGGTCTTGCTCAATCCGGCAGGCAATCCTGCTGCCAGTATCAGCATTATTGAGCCGATGTCGTGGAGTCTCGAATTCACCTTGCACCTGCGCGAAGCTCGTCAGGATGGCAACTATAAGCTCATGGCGCGCATTTTTTACCCTCCGCGCGACGAAGAAGACCCGAAACTCTTCCGACTCGATATTCCCGTTGAAGATACGGACTTTCAGGAATATCATTTTGAAATTCCCGCCGGCGAAGAAGAATAATAAAAATAGCTTTCGCCGCCGTCTTCGGCGGCGATTTGTATAAAGTCTGCGCCGATGGCGGTGCAGATAGCGCGACAAAGGCAAACTCAACGCTATGCAAACTTGGAAAAATACAGGGATATTGATCCTGCTCATGCTGCTCGTCGTTAGCGGATGTGCGCCTGAAACCGCGAGCGAAACGCCCGTGCCCGTGCAGGCTACCGCGACCCAAACCGCTTTTGCGCCCGCTGCCGCAGTGCCCAACTACACCCCCGTTGTTTTTTCCGATTTTCCCGGCATTTTTATCTTCTCAATGAACGAAGGCGGTTATGCCCATCTCTTCGCTTTTTCGCCTACCGACCAGCCCCTCACGCGCCTGACAAGCGGTAATTGGGACGATGTTTCACCGGCGCTCAGCCCCGATGGGACAAAAATCGCTTTTGCTTCCAACCGCAGCGGCTACTGGGATTTGTATCTGCTCGAAATCGCGAGTGGCGAAACCACGCGTCTAACCGATACCGAAGCCTATGACGGCGCACCAAGCTGGTCGCCCGATGGCGCATGGATTGCTTCCGAAACCTACTACGATGAGAATCTTGAGATTTTTATCCAATCCGTTAGTGATAGCAGTCAGAAACCTGTTCGCCTAACCTTTGATGATGCCGCCGATTATTCTCCCGCTTGGGCGCCCAAAGGCAGGCAGCTTGCCTTCGTCACCACCCGCAACGG
>JANTFU010000249.1 GCA_024763295.1 Anaerolineales bacterium | reverse complement strand
CGTCTCTCGACCGTGCTGCGATAGGGCTTGAAATCAAGCGTTTTTAAGATCGGGTCATCTGATCGAAGAATTTTTTCGTGGCTCATGTTACTTTCCTTGGGGTGCCAAAAAATTTTATCATAAGAAATTTTTGTGATGTAATCGTAAGGTCTTTTTCATCAATTGCGTGTGATAAGCGCTTCGCTTTCAGGTAAAATAAAGTTATGAATATTCCCTACGGTCCCATTCTTGTTGTTGAAGATATCCCTAACATCCGTGATTTACTCACCGTAACTTTGCGTTTTAAAGGTTATCCGGTTATCACGGCTATCAATGGCGAAGATGCGCTTGAAGTCATCAAAGAAAACCGTCCTGCACTGATTATCACCGACATCCTGATGCCTAAAATGGATGGCTACGCTTTTGTGCAAAATTTGCGCACTGACCCCGAAACGCACGATATCCCAATCATCTTTCTATCAGCAACCTATACTACGCCCGAAGATAAAGTTTTTGGTTTAAGCCTCGGTGCTGCTCGTTTTATCGAAAAACCGATTGACACCGAAGACTTCTTGCTGACTGTGGCAGAGTTGCTCTCCGATGGTCCCGCCACCACGCCGCGACCACTCGAAGACCGTGCTTTTTATGAAGGCTACAAAGAACGCCTTGAAAATAAATTGCGTCACAAAAACACCCAAATCACGCGTACCGAGCGCCTGTTAAAAACCCTGCCGCAAGAACAAGTGCCCGCTTTTCAGGACTTGCTCAAACAAGCCAACGCTGATCGTGCCGAAATTCGCGCCGAGTTAGCGCAAGTGGACAAAATCCTCGAAAAAATCGCCAAAGACACAGAAGCTGAGTTATGAATCAACCGAATATTGATTATCTTGAAAGTCTGGCACGCACAGCCGGGCAGATTTTGCGCGCCGGTTATGAGCAGAAACACGATATTTCTTACAAGGGTGAGATTGATTTGGTGACCGAAATTGATGCCCGCTCAGAAGAGTTTCTGCTTGCCGAAATTCAGCGAGATTTCCCCACACACCACATCCACACCGAAGAGAGCGGCATTCTGAACGGCGATGCTGACCATGTTTGGTATCTCGATCCACTGGATGGGACGGTTAATTACGCGCACGGCATCCCCATCTTTTCGGTTTCTATCGCTTACGCATACGCCCATGAAGTTCGGCTGGGTGTCGTTTACGATCCCATGCGCGATGAGATGTTTCGTGCCGTTAAGTCGAAAGGCGCAACCCTGAATGGGGCACCGATCCAAGCCGCAAGCACGAGCGACCTCGCTCATTCCCTGCTAACGACCGGTTTTCCCTACGATATGTGGCACACAGCCGATGATAATCTCGCATCCTATGGTCGTTTTGCAAAACTGACGCAAGGAGTTCGGCGTCTTGGTTCCGCTGCGCTTGATCTTTGTTATGTGGGGTGTGGGCGCTTTGACGGTTTTTGGGAGCGTAAGCTCCAGCCCTACGACGTGGCAGCAGGCGGCTTGGTTGCTACGGAAGCCGGAGCAAAGGTGACGCGCCTCGATGGAAGCCCCAATTATCTCGCTGCGCCCCCTTCGATAGTTGCGGCAAATCCCAGCTTGCATGAAAAAATGCTGGATGTCTTAAATGAATTGAAGCCCTCGTAAGGGCTTCTTTTTTTGTTATTTTTTCGGTTCTTTTTTGCGTTTTATCACTTCCCCACTGGCAAGCAGGGGCAAAATGATGACGGCGGCGATCATCAAGCCCAGAATGGTGATGCCGGTCGTCGAGCCGACTTCGAGGTCGTTTTTCTGAGCCACGTTTTGCTTTTGCGGACCGGGAGAGATGAGGGCAACGCTCAAAAAAACAAGTGTAATGATGATGAAAATCGAAAGAAATGAGTAGGGGATTGATAGTGGTGTTTTCATGATTGTAGGGCAAAGTATATCATGTTGTTAAATGAAAAAGAGCACTTTTTGTGCTCTTTTTGGGTGGCGGAGAGGGCGGGATTCGAACCCGCGAACCCTTGCAGGTTACACACATTCCAGGCGTGCGCGCTAGGCCAGACTACGCGACCTCTCCACGTTGCTTTTGAAAGCGGCGCGATTATACCATAAATGCAATGTGGGGAAAGAGCGTTTTTTACATGAATCTGTGTGAATATACAAAGCCCCCAGCGTTTTCTAGCTATTGACAGGGGATAAAATACCCATATAATGTGACCATCTAGTCACATGACCGATTAGTCATATACAGAATTGCTTATGCCAAAACAAACTTTTTTCAACTTGCCCGCTGAGAAACGCCAGCAGATCGTAGACGCTGCGGTCGATGAATTTGCCGAACATGGTCTCGAAAATGCGTCAACGAATCGCATTATCGCAGCGAGCGAAATCTCGAAAGGCAGCTTTTATCAGTATTTTGAAGATAAGCACGATGTATTTGATTATTTGGTAACGCTGCTTGGCGAAGAAAAACAGGCGTATTTTGCCGATAAACGTCCGCCTGACGACAATATGGACACCTTTGGTTATTATCGCTGGATTATCAAGACAGGCATGAAATTCAACTCGTCCAGCCCGCGTTTAGTGCAGGCGGTTAGCCGTGTTTTGCTGAACGAAGGCGTTTATTACGGCAAGAAATTTGAAAAGTATCGCCGGCAAACGACCGATAGCTTACAGGCAATGATTACCCAAGCCATACAGCGCGGGGAGGTTGATCCCAGCATTGATGTGGAGTTGGCGGTGATGGTAATGGAAACCTGGACAAATGCCATTTCAACCTATTTTTTGCGCGAAGGCATGAAAGAAGATGATGTAATGGCATGGGTGCAATCGCCCAAAACGCAGGAGAAAATTGATAAATTGCTGTATGTGATGGAATATGGTTTGCGTAAGACCGAATCGAAGTTTGGTAAAAACGCCTGAGTTGGACGAAACAAAATTTTAACCACAAAGAACACGGAGAAACACAAAGAAAAAACTTTTTAAAACTTCGTGCTCCTTTGTGCCCTTAGTGGTAGAAATCTTCAGCCAAGGATTTTATCGCTAAGTTCCTAAAAGGAGAAATTGATGCTACTTCTAAAATTAGCCTGGCGTAATGTCTGGCGCAACCGCCGCAGGACGTTGCTCGTCGTGCTGGCGATGGGAGCGATGATGTCCTTCCTCGTCATGTATGACGGGATGATGGTCGGTTTTGAAACCTCTGTGTATGGGAATGCCATTAAGCTCAGCGGTGGAAACGTGCAAGTTCGGGCGGTGGGATACGAAGATTCATACAGCCCTAATCCCATGCTGCCGATGGGCGATGGTCTTGATGCCGTCACAGCTGCCGAAGGTTTGCCCAACGTAGAAGCCGTCCTACGCCACGCCAATACCGGCGGGTTGGTATCCAACCGTGAAGGCATTTTCCCTGTCAGTATTAACGGAATCGAACCGGAGAAGGAGGGTGCGGTAAATCCTATTTTTCAGGCAGACTTTCTCGTTGACGGTCGCATGTTGACGTCCACGGACGAAGACGTGGTTTTCATCGGACAGGGGCTGGCGGATGCGATGCAGGTTGGGGTTGGCGATCGCATCACGTTAAGCGGTAAATCATCCCACGACGAGATGCGCCAACGTACCATGACCGTGATTGGCATCTACGACATTAATCTGGCGTCCCTCGAGCGTCAGAACGTGTATATCTCACTTGCCGAATCGCAGCGTCTTTACGAACTCGGCGAGAATGTGACCGAAGTGATTATTTACGCTGAAAACACCGGCAAAGAAGAGCCGATTATGGACGCACTGAACGCCTCATTAAGTGGTTATGAGATTACAACTTGGAAGACCGCCATCCCCGAATTGAGTGCGACGGTGGAGATGAAAAACGCCGTGATGACCGGTTTTAGCGTGGTCATTTTGGGGATTGCATCGATTGGTTTGTTCAACATCTTACTGATGGCAATCTACGAACGCACGCAGGAGATTGGCTTGCTCGGTGCGATTGGACTTAAGCCACGCCAAATTTCTTTGCTCTTCCTCTACGAAGGCATCATGATTGGTTTGGTCGGAGCAGCCTTTGGCGTA
>JANTFU010000248.1 GCA_024763295.1 Anaerolineales bacterium | reverse complement strand
GCGAGCAACAGGCGTTGGATCGATTCAATTGCCCCTACGTCCAGTCCGCGCGTTGGATGCATGGCAACCATCAATTTGGGGTTAGTCGTGATTTCACGCGCCAAGATTACTTTTTGCAGGTTACCGCCCGAAAGCTTGCGTGCCATTGTGCGCACATTGGGCGCTAAAATATCGTAGGCTTCCTTCAGTTCACGCGCATGGTTACGAGCTTTGGTGAAATCAATGCTCCAGCCCTTCCCGATTGGATCATCTTGATAATTTTTCATGATGGTGTTTTCGGTGATGGTCATATTGGGCGCGGAACCAACCCCGGTACGATCTTCGGGAATATGCGCGACGCCGCTCTTGATGGCTTTGCTTGGTTCCTGATTGGCAACATTTTCCCCGTTAACAAGAATTTCACCGGTACATGGACGTAACCCGGTAATGACTTCTGCCAATTCGCTTTGTCCGTTGCCCGCGACTCCAGCGATGCCCAAAATTTCACCCGCGCGTACATTCAGCGAAAAATTGCGCAATGCCGGAACGCCTTTGTTGTTGGTGGCGCTCACGCCGCGTACGTCCAGAACAATCTCGCCGGGTTGCTGTTGCTTCTTTTCGATACGGAAGATGACCTTACGCCCAACCATCAACTCGGCGAGTTTTTCGCTGGTCATCCCCTCAATGCTGATGCCTTCTGCGGTTGCAACGCCTTTGCGCAAAACGGTTAGACGGTCTGCCACAGCTGAAACTTCGTTCAGTTTATGACTGATGAAGATAATCGACTTGCCCTGCTCGGTCATTGCGCGCATGGTATTCATCAGCTCGTCAATTTCCTGCGGCGCAAGCACAGCCGTCGGTTCGTCCATGATGAGAATATCCGCGCCGCGATAAAGCGTTTTGAGAATTTCCACACGTTGCTGCTCGCCGACCGAGAGTTGCCAAATCTTTGCGGTTGGATCAACCTTCAAGCCGAACTGGTCTTCCAAATCGCGGATCTTCTGGTCGTATTTGGGCAGATTCATAATGAACTTGGGTTCATTCAAACCAAGCAGGATATTCTCCGTCACCGTTTGGGTCGGGACAAGCATAAAGTGCTGATGCACCATGCCGATTCCCTTAGCGATGGCATCCTTTGGCGAATTGAAACTTACTTCTTCGCCATGTACCTTGATTGTGCCGGAAACGGGTTTATACAACCCGGCGAGGGCATTCATCAAGGTGCTTTTCCCGGCACCATTTTCGCCTAATAAGGCGTGGATTTCGCCTTTTTTGAGCGTCAGGTTCACGTGGTCGTTTGCCAACACACCCGGAAAACGGATAACGATATCTTTCATTTCAACTGCATTTGGGGGAGTGACTGAGTTCATAGGCTAGGCTCCTGCATAGAGTTCTTATAGATGATTGACTGACAAAACTATTTAGACACTTTTTTACCACTGAGACCACAGAGCGCACAGAGTTTTTGAGAAAAAGGAGAGAAAAACAAAGACGGTACAACGTACCTTAACCGTGAGGGGAAAAAGGGAACCGCCAAGGCACAAAGAACGCCAAGTTTTCAAGGTAAAAAAACAAGAAAGATGACATTTCTGCCCAGTCTTGCCCATTTGGGTTGACACTCTCTTCTTTTTTTCTCCTAAAACTCTGCGTCTTGGCGGTTAAAATCTTTTTTCACGATTAGATACCGCGCTACCACAAAGACGAAATGCCCAAAAAGGCTTCAAATCCTCATGCTTTTCTCGCTTTTTCTCTCTTTTTTAAACTTTCTCCGTGTTCTCTTTGAACTCTGTGGTGAAGTTTTGAGATTTGTCAGGCAACCAGGTTCTTATAGATAAATCAGTTAGAAATTGCAATCACAGTCTCTGAGCGGAAGGCTGAACAAATGTGAAGTCCGCAGTCGAAGAGCGGTTTCCCTGAGAACGCCGTCCTTCGACTACACTGCTCCCGTTGGTCGTCGCTCGGTTCAGGAACTGTATTTTGCCAACGTCTACATATTTTCTCTATCAGATTGAAAAATCATACCATGTGGAAGATAAAAAATAATGATAATAGCTGACATAGGGCAATGAATTTACGAGGCAGTTTCGTCGTTGCAGCAATTCTTTGAAAAGGTGAAATTGTTGCCTGTACAAGCGCTACGATACGAGAAGCGTGCCAATTGTCCAGTCAAGTATAGATGATTAAAGAAGAGAGGCGACCCCGCAGGGTCGCCTCTTGCGTACAAAACAATTGTTATTCGAGATCAGGCAGTTCGGCGGTGATGTTTTCGTTCCACCAGTACATACAAGTGGTGCAATCGCTGCCGAATTGAGCAAAGCCGTCGAGGTCAGACTGTTCAAGGGAGACGCCGTCTTCGAGGACAACATTGCCCTGATTGTCGGTGATCGGACCCTTGAAGACGTCGAAGCGGGTGAATTCACCAGCCAGCATCTTGGCGAGGGTATCTTTGACCATTGCCACATCTTCTTCAGGGAGACCTTCAACGCCGGGCTGCGGGGTTTCGCCTTCCATGAAGCCATAGAGACCGAGTGCGCCGGAGTCAGCATCAAAGTATTCCCAACCACCCGTCCAGGTGCCTTCGCGGGAGGCTTCAACGATGCGTGCGTATTCAGGACCCCAGTTCCAGTACATGGAGGTCAGACAAGCGGGAACGGTGCAGTTACCGCTGTAGTCATAGGTGATACCCCATTTGCCTTCAGGAGCAACTTCGGCGGGAGCGGGGGTGTCCGCGCCGGTCATCACAACTTGAGCGCCGCCATCAAAGAGGGAGGAAGCAGCTTCCTGTTCGAGGATGGGATCATGCCAAGAATAGATCCAGCGTACGTCGATGGTGCATTCGGGGCAGGTTTGCTCAACACCCAAGGAGAAAGCATTGCCTAAGCGAAGCTCTTCAGGGATCGGGAAGGTGGCGATATAACCCAGTTTGGGGTTGCCATCAGTTTTTGCGCGAGACCCAGCCAACATCCCGGCGAGATACTTCATATCTTCCATCGCGCCCATCAGGTTCCCGAAGTTGGCGCCATTGGCTTTGTAGCCGGTCAGGTGAACAATATCAACATCCGGGAATTCGTCTGCGACAATTTCGGAAGCATCCATATAGCCGAAGGAAGTGGTGAAGATTACGTCAAAGCCCTTGCGAGCTAATGAGCGAATCACCTGCTCGGCATCGGCGCCTTCCGCAACCAATTCAACATAAGCGGTGTGAACGTTTTCAACATTCTCTTCCACCCACATACGACCGACATCATGCGCCTGTGACCAACCGCCATCATCGTGCGGTCCAACGTAGACGAAGGCAACATTGTATTTGCCATCTTCGATGGTAGGAATCTGGTAAGCACCTTCTTGTGCAGGTTCTTCTGCAGCGGGGGCTTCTTCTGCGGCAGCAGGGGCTTCTTCGGCAGATGCCGGTTCTTCAGTAGCGGGGGCGGCAGCGCCACCACAGGCGGACAGCACGAAGGCTGCCACCATCAACAAAGTTACGAGCCATAGTACATTCTTTTTCATTTCTACTCCTCTCATTTAGAGAAATGGTTTATGGTAATTTGCGCGAAAAACTGCTCAAGAATCTCAGCGCAAGCTACCGTACAAAGCATCACAAGCATACAAGATACCATCTATTTTGTCTAGCAATAGCTTATGTAGACAAATTTGATTTACGTTTTTTTAAGTTTTACAGTCAAACTTCTCTTGCATTTTCTCCACACTGGCGTCCTTTTCAGGGCTGGTGGGGGTTTCCGTATCGATGCGTGCCCACAGCGGGCAAAGCGTGGCGGGCATGTAGGCTTTTGAAACGCGATACGCCTGCAACGAGAGTTCTTCAGCACGCGCCCAATTCCCTGCGTGGGCATAACCTTCGATAAAAGGGAAATACTCCGTTGGGTCGTTGGGGTGGTCGCCGGTTTCAAACGCATCTTTGCCTAAATTGACCACTGTATCCCAGTTGCCAAACTGCCGCGCCAAATCTGCTTTTTCGTAATAGTAACACCAACTCTGATTTGGCTCCGTACCATAAAGCGCAGGCAGCGCGGGCGTGCCGTTTTCCAAAATCAATT
>JANTFU010000247.1 GCA_024763295.1 Anaerolineales bacterium | reverse complement strand
TCGCTAAAATACGGAACCCTGCCTATCGTCCGTGCGACCGGTGGGCTGGATGACACCGTCGAACAATATGACGAGCGCAATGGCAACGGAACCGGCTTCAAATTTTGGGACGCCAGTCCGCATGGCATTTATTACACCATCGGCTGGGCAGTCAGCACTTATTTTGACCGCCGCGCGCATTTCGACCAGATGCGCCAGCAGGCAATGGCACAACATTTCTCGTGGGAAGACAGCGCCAAGGAATACGAAAAGCTCTATCAGCGTGCGATAGCGCTCAAAGCAAAGTAGTTGCGGCGGTTTTCACGTTACTGCTTCGGTGATAGAACTGTCTCGCAGATTCAGCCATCACTTACCTAGAAACTGTTTAATACAGTCTGAATGCAGGCGTGCGTCGCACCAATATCGTGAGAAAATGCCCAAAGATGAGTTTTTTGTCCTTTTACAAGCAAAATGCCCATCGAGTTAGGTGCGACGCACGCTTAAACAGCTTCTTAGAACCGCTATTAACAAAAAAACTGACAGGTCTCAAAAACCTGTCAGTTTTTTGCTAAAGTCTAACGTCTAGCGTCTAAACACTAACGTCTATCTAGCGCTTAATATTTAGTGCATTCCAACCGGCGTAAACAGCGCTGTCGCCGAGTTCGGCTTCGATGCGCAGAAGCTGGTTGTATTTTGCCACACGGTCAGAGCGGGCGGGCGCGCCGGTTTTGATTTGACCGGTGTTAAGCGCAACCGCCAGATCGGCGATGGTGGCATCTTCGGTTTCGCCGGAGCGATGTGACGTGACGGCTGTCCAACCGGCACGCTGGCACATCTGTACGGCTTCGATGGTCTCGGTTAGGGAGCCAATCTGGTTGACTTTGACGAGTAGCGAGTTGGCGGCTTTTTCTTCGATACCACGCGCAACGCGGGCGGGGTTGGTGACGAGCAAATCGTCGCCAACGATTTGGAGTTTGTCGCCAAGTTCGGCAACCATCATCTTGAAGCCTTCCCAGTCGTCTTGGGCATGACCATCTTCAATCGAGACGATTGGATATTGTTCCACCCAGCTCTTCCAGAAAGCGACCATTTCTTCGCTGTTCAGTTTTTTGCCTTCGGTACGCAGGTTGTAGAGACCGGTTTCTTCCTCATAGAATTCGGATGCAGCCGGGTCAAGCGCAATGCCGACCTCTTCACCGGCTTTGTAACCGGCTTTTTCGATGGCTTCGAGAATCACTTCAACCGCTTCGGCGTTGGCTTTCAGTGCGGGCGCGTAGCCGCCCTCGTCGCCGACGAGAGTCGCGTAGCCTTTGCCTTTCAAGACCGATTTAAGCGCGTGGTAAATTTCGGAGCCCCAGCGCAGACCTTCAGCGAAGGTCGGTGCGCCCAGTGGCATAACCATGAACTCTTGAGCGTCGGTGGATTGCCAGCCGGTGTGCGCGCCGCCGTTCAGAATATTCATCATCGGGGTGGGGAGCACATGGGCGTGTACACCACCGAGATAGCGGTAGAGCGGCAGACCAAGCGAATTTGCGGAGGCTTTTGCCACAGCCAGGCTCACACCCAAAATCGCGTTTGCGCCGAGACGGGACTTGTTTTCCGTGCCGTCGAGTTCGAGCAAGGCGGCGTCGATTTCGCGCTGTTCGGTTGCATCCCAGCCAAAGAAGGCATCGGCGATTTCTTCATTTACGTTTGCGACAGCATTGGCAACGCCCTTGCCCTGATAGCGATCCTTATCGCCATCGCGCATTTCAAGCGCTTCGTGGACGCCGGTGGAAGCACCGGAGGGTACAGCTGCGCGTCCCCAAGCGCCGTCTGCAAGGACGACTTCCACTTCCACGGTGGGGTTGCCGCGCGAGTCGAGAATTTCTAATGCGGTAATATCTACAATTGTGGTATCCATTTTTACTCCTTAAAATTTAGGAAAGATTTGTAAAGTTGGGCGGCTTGCGCCGTATAATAAAAACCCAGCCAAGTATACACCTTTTAACCGTGATTTTTTGAACAAAGAGGATGTTTTTAAGGAGTTTTCCTTGCCTAATACAAAGAATAACTTGATTGACCCGCGCGAGTCACAAAATTATGCGTTAGAAGCAACACCGTTTCGAATCGGCTTGACCGCAACTTTAACGCGAGTGTTTAAGCTTCTGATGGATTTGACTGTGGATGGATTGCAGAATTTTCCGCGCGAAGGGGCGGTCATCGTGGCTGCTAACCATGTTACGAATTTTGACGTTTTCCCGATGCAAATTTCCTTGCCGCGCCCGATTTTTTACATGGCAAAGGATTCGCTTTTTAAGAACCCGATTGTGGCAATGGGATTGCGGAGCGTGGGCGCTTTTCCGGTAGATAGAAAGTTGGGCGGAAAAGACGCATGGGCAATGGATCACGCCCGTTTAATTCTCGATAACGGACTCACGTTAGGCATGTTTCCGGAAGGGACGCGCTCGCGCGGCGAGGGGTTGGGTCTCGCCAAAACCGGCACGGCGCGTTTTGCCATCGAAAAACAAGTCCCCGTTATGCCAATGGCGATTAGCGGCAGTGATAAATTCTTCCGCGAGTTTCCCAAGCGCAACCCCGTGCGCGTGGTGATGTGCCCGCTGATTTTCCCCGACCCCGGCGAAGATGCGCTTTCGTTAACCGATCGGATTATGTTCTCTATCGCGGCGAACTTGCCCGAAGAGATGCGCGGCGTTTATGCAGAGATTCCGAAAGGATTTAACGTTTAAACGTTAAAACGTGTGAAGGTTAAGTCTTGGTATAATTTCCTCCACACCATCCCAAACCTTCACGGGGAGCCCCGATGCCCAAAAAACGTCCACTCAACGTCTTTATTTCTTACGCCTCTCAAGACCGCGCCAACGTGCGCCAACTGTATAACGCGCTCAAAAAAGAAAGCTGGATTAAGCCTTGGTTCGACCAAGAAGAACTCCTGCCCGGCATGGACTGGGATTTGGAAATCTACAAAGCCTTACGCGCCGCTGATGTAATTTTGCCCTGCTTTTCCGCTGAATCGGTGGCGAAGGAAGGTTACGTCCAAAAAGAGTTCAAACGCGCGCTTGACTACGCCGAAGAAAAACCCGACGGCACGATTTACGTCATTCCGCTGCGCCTGGATAATTGCACGCCACCGCGCAGATTTAACCAATGGCAGTGGCTGGATTACTTTAATGCTGGAGCGCATGAGAAGCTATTGAAATCGTTGAAAATCCGCGCCACGCGCTTGGAGACAAAAGAAACAAGCGGCATAAATGCCGAAACAAATCTGACGTCTTCTTCAACCTCTGCGAGAACTGGAAGCAGTGCCCCTGTCCCAACAGGCAAAACGCCCGCTGGACATAAAATCTACACCTTTGGTGAGATGGAATTTGTCAAAGTCCCTGCGGGTGAGTTTTGGATGGGCTCCAATGATGGGGACGATGATGAAAAGCCCGAACATTTACTTTATTTAGGCTATGATTTTTACATGGCACGTTTCCCCGTCACAAATCGTCAATATGCACGCATGGTGGGGTCTTTGGTGGTTTCTCGTCAAAAGGTTAATCATCCTGTTGTGGACGTCAGTTGGTATGATGCGCAAAAATATATCCAATGGCTCAATGAGCGTTATAGCAAATCTTTGCCGCAAGGCTATATTTTCCGCCTGCCCTCCGAAGTGGAATGGGAGAAAGCGGCGCGCGGCATGGACGGGTATATTTATCCTTGGGGCGACCAATTTGACCCAAAGAAATGTAACAGCAAAGAAAGCGGTATCCGCACAACCACGCCGGTGGGCAAATACTCGCCACAAGGCGATAGCCCTTACGGTTGTGCCGATATGGCAGGCAATATTTGGGAGTGGACACGCTCTTTGTGGGGCAAAGATTGGGAGAAACCCGACTTTGGTTATCCTTATAAGTTTACTGACGGGCGCGAAGACGAAAAAGCGGGCGATAGTGTTGCTCGCGTGTTGCGTGGCGGCGCTTTCGCCGATACATCTTACTTCGTGCGTTGCGCCGCCCGCGTCAGGTACCTCCCGTTCAACTGGAACCTCGACCTCGGTTTTCGGGTTGTCGTCTC
>JANTFU010000246.1 GCA_024763295.1 Anaerolineales bacterium | reverse complement strand
ACGATTTTACGCAAATACGGCAAAACTATGCACTACGTTGAAGTTGCCATGGGCGTCATTTTGGTGATTGTCGGCATCATGCTCTTTTCCGGCACGTTTGAGCAACTTGCCCGCTTTACACCGCTAGTCGATTTTGGAATTTAGCCTTGTCGCTGACGAAAAAGCTCTTTCTCGTTTTAGGATCAGGCATTGCCGTCATCTTGATTTGTGCCTTGGTTGGTGTCGGCGTATTTGCCCTGTTAACAAGATTATCTGATTCTGCCGGTGGTGATTCGGCGATGGTCGATAGCGCCGCACCTGATTTCAGCTTGCCCTCGTTAAATGGGCATGAACTCAGCCTTGGACAGTTGCGCGGCAAACCCGTGCTAATCAATTTTTGGGCGACCTGGTGTGGTCCTTGCGTGGCAGAGATGCCCCTGCTCGATGCTACCGCTCAACAATACTTGGGCGACCTTGTGGTTTTGGGTGTGAATCAGGGCGAGAGCGCCGCGAAGGTTAACAACTTTGTCCAACTACGCGGATTTAGTTACCCCTTCCTCATCGATGCCGCCCAAAATGTGGGTGACTTGTATAAGGTCAGTGCTTACCCAACCAGCGTCTTTATCGACGCTGACGGAGTTATCCGCTCGATTTATGTGGGCGAAATTTCGCCTGCTGAGTTGGAAGCCAATCTGCGCCTGATTGGAATCGAATAAATTCATGGTTAATATCACACTGTATACGCGCGCCGGTTGTCATCTTTGCGATGATCTCAAAGAAAATCTGGCAGCCTTGCAAGAGAGTCATCCCCACCGTGTAGTCGAAATCGACGTGGATAGCGACCCCGCTTTGGCAGAAAATTACGGCAACGCTGTCCCCGTTATCGAAGTGGGTCCCTACGTTTTGCGCGCGCCCATCTCCAAAGCCGATCTGGCAATGAGTCTCGGTGCCGCTGCAGACCGTCAACGTCAACTTCAGGAAATCGGTTCCAAGCAATACGAGCGCAAGGCGCAGCGTGGCAGCAGCTTTAGCCGTTCAGACAAAATCTCTTATTGGCTTTCTCGCCGCTATATGCTCCTGATTATTTTGAGTTTGGCGCTTTATGTGGGCTTGCCGATCCTTGCGCCGGTTTTGATGAAAATCGATGCCACCACACCTGCGAAGATTATTTACAAAATGTACAGCCCGCTTTGTCATCAGTTTGGCTTTCGCTCTTTCTTTTTATTTGGCGAACAGCCTTATTATCCCCTCAAAGAAACGGGCTGGACTGGCGCAGCAACCGGTTTGGTCGATTTTGAAACCGCAACCGGCATTACCGGCTTACATGATGCTAACGCTTTGGCGCGCTTGGATGCGCGTAATTATGTAGGGAACGAGACCGTTGGCTATAAAATGGCGCTCTGCGAACGCGATATGTCTATTTATGGCGCGATGTTGCTTTTCGCGCTTATTTTTAGCCTCACGGGGCGGCGCATCAAGCCTCTTCATTGGGCGTTCTGGTTGTTGCTGGGGCTGGGACCAATCGGTTTGGATGGTTTCTCGCAACTTTTTAGCCAATTTGAAATCAAAGCGCTGATGCAGTTTTTGCCCTATCGTGAAAGCACGCCATTTTTGCGCACGCTGACGGGCTTTCTCTTTGGTTTTCTAACCGCCTGGTTTGGCATCCCCTATATCGAAGAATCCATGAAGGAAACACGACAGATATTTATTCGCAAACTTGCTTTTATTAACCAACAAGAGAAATAATGCCTTTTATAGAAAAAAACGGACTGAAGTACTACCAATTCGATAGCTTGCCCGGCACCGTCCACGCGGTATTTACGCGGCGGGGCGGCGTGAGCACGGAACCTTGGTCATCGTTGAATTTTGGCGGCTCGGTGGGCGATGACCCAGCCAACGTCCGCGCGAACCGCATCCGTGCCTTTGAGACGCTGGGACGTGATCCCGCATCCGTTTTTGACGTTTGGCAGGTTCACGGCAAAAAAGTATCCTTTGCATTGAGACCGCGCGATCCCGAATCCCACGAAGACAAAGCGGATATTATTTTCACGGATCAAGCGGATGTGACGCTCTACATGCGCTTCGCGGATTGTACGCCGCTTCTTTTTTCGGATCCCGTCAAAAAAGTGGTCGGGTTGGCGCACGCCGGTTGGCAGGGTACCGTTAAAAATATTGCCAGCGCGGCAATCAGCGCGATGCACGAACGCTACGGCTCGAATCCTGTGGATGTGTGTGCCGCGATTGGTCCGGCGATTGGACCCGATCATTACGAAGTTGGGCAAAATGTGATTGACGCGGTTTACGAATCTTTTGGCGATTACGCCGAAATGTTGCTGCCGCGTGTGGGTGAGCGCCGTCATTTTGATCTCTGGGCGGCGAATCGTTTGCAGTTGCAGCAGGCAGGTGTTTTGAATATTGAAATGTCGAATTTGTGTACCGCCTGCCATACTGATGATTGGTTTTCGCATCGTCAGGAGCGCGGGAGAACCGGTCGCTTCGGCGTTTTGATGGGATTGAAGGTATGACAACAGATTTGGTGGCGACCATTCGCGCGCGTTACGAAGTGGCACAAGAGAAGATTGTAAAAGCAGCCCAAAAAGTGGGGCGTGACCCAGCCGATGTACGTTTGCTGACGGTGACGAAACGTCAGCCGCTGGACGTAATGCAGGCGGCGCTGGCTGCCGGAATTACGTTGATGGGAGAGAATTATCCCGAAGAAGCTGTTGTGAAACAGCAATCTTTGGCATTTGGCACTGCGGTAGAGTGGCACATGATTGGGCATGTGCAGAGTCGCAAGGCACGCATGGTGGTTGAGAATTTTACGCTTTTGCACTCGCTGGATAGCGTGAAGCTCGCTCGGCGTCTGGACGGTTTTTGTGCCGCTGCCGGGTTGCGTTTGCCGGTGCTTTTACAGTTTAATGTTGGCGGCGAAACCAGTAAATTCGGTTGGCAGGCTACCGAAAAAGCGGATTGGGATGCTTTTTTGCCGGATGTGGAAGATATTTTGGCGCTTGAAAATTTGGATGTGCAAGGTTTGATGACGATGCCGCCCTTTTTTGATAATGCCGAACTGGCACGTCCGCATTTTCGTCGGCTGCGGCAGTTAGCGGAATTTTTATCTCTGCGATATCCTGCTTACAATTGGAATCAACTTTCCATGGGGACGAGCGGTGATTTCCCTGTTGCTGTGGAAGAAGGTGCAACCATCGTCCGCTTGGGGACGACTATTTTGGGCGCGCGTCCAAAAGAAACTGGAGAAAATTATGCTCATTAATATGCTTTTGATACTCGTTAACCTTAGTACGCAATTACTAATTCTATTAATCATTCTTTCGGCTGTGTTATCATATTTTATGTCCCCTTATCATCCCGTGCGGGAGGCTGTTGATCGTATAGTGGAGCCGCTTTTGCGCCCGCTTCGTCAGGTAATTCCGCCGCTGGGGATGTTTGATATTAGCCCAATTGTGTTATATTTTCTGGTAAGGGCAGTCTCTTGGGCGCTGATGAACTTTTTGAGCGCTATTCCGCATTAAATGAGGTGAATGATGACGCGTAAGTACAAATTACATAATGGCAAAGTAGGCTCCGCGTTGGCAGTACGCTTGACTCCCAAAGCCAGTCGTAATGCGATTGTTGGTATTCAGGAAGACGGTACGGTGAAAGTGCATGTGACTGCGCCGCCTGTCGATGGACAGGATAACGAGGCGTTAATTGCCTTGCTTGCCGAGACGTTGGATATGCCAATGGAGAATATTTCGATTGTCGCCGGTGAAACCGGGCGCGACAAGCTGATTTCTATTTTGGGCATGGACGCGGTCACGTTGACTACGCTCATCCGTCAGCACCTTAGCTAAGATTGCTGGACGTTTTTTGCAGGGGATTGTTTTGCTTTATACAAAAAGAGTTCATTTCTGAACTCTTTTTTCGTTTAATCGAGCAATTCACTGCGGTGTGTTTTGGATGTTAAGTAATCGAGCAAAAGTAATCTAGTAAAACGTAGCGCGACATTTATGTCGCCTGCCCCTAAAAAGCGACATAAATGTCGCATTACGAATGCAAGA
>JANTFU010000245.1 GCA_024763295.1 Anaerolineales bacterium | reverse complement strand
CGCGACAAGCTCCAAGCCGACCGCTCGAAACGCTTCCTGCCGCTGGCACAGCAACTCATCGAAGCCGAAGACGAACTCCCCATCATCACGATGCTACTGGATGATTATTACCAGAAGGCGCAGCATAAATTTGTGCCGAAACCGATGGAGAAGAAGCAGGGCAAGCCGAAGAAGTCTTCATCTAATCGGCGGCGGAGAAGTTCCAGACGTCGAAGAAACTAAACACGACGGGCACGACATGCTTCTGCTATAATGCGAATAACAGTCAGGTAACTAAGGAGTGTTGCGATGAGCGCGCATGAGATTGAAAGAAAAATCAATAAATTACCTTCACACTTAATCCCACAAATTAATGATTTTATCGACTTTTTATTATCAAAATATGAAGAAAAAGCGGTTGAACAGGGAAATTTCCAATTTGACTGGGAAGGCGGGCTGGCTGACCTAAAAGATGAATTTACCTCTGTTGAGTTAGAACATAAGGCAATGGAGTGGCGCTAATGTACTTGGTTGACACCAACATCTTCCTCGAAATTCTGCTCAAACAAGATAAAAGTGAAGTCTGCAAGAACTTCCTTGTGGAAAACCCGGACAATATTTATATTTCTGATTTCACGCTTCACTCTATTGGCGTAATTCTTTTCAGACAAAATGCAAGCAATGTCTTCTCAAAATTTTCTGCCGACATCTTGCCACACATAACACTTCTAACTCTTCCAAAAGCGAAGTACAAAGAGCTTGCAGAAGCAAGTGAAAAATATGGTCTGGATTTTGACGATGCATACCAATACTGCGTAGCCAAAGACGAAAATTTGACCGTTACGACAATGGACAAAGATTTCAGAAAAGTATCAGGCATTAACGTTCGCTATCTATAAAGACAACCCAGAAGAGCACGAAGAACTCTTTATGAAACTTTGCGCTCTTCGTGTTTAAGAACCCATGAATGATTTTCAAGACATTCTCCAGAAGGCTATCGCCACCCGCGCCGAACTCTTCGACGAGAAGCATCAATCCGCCTTTCGGCTTTTCAACGGCTTTCTGGAGGGCAATCCCGACATCGCCATCGACCTGTATGCGCAAACAGTTGTCATCCACAACTATGCTAACTCCCCCGCGGAGGGTGAAATACTCGTCGAGCAGGCAAAAGAATTTTTATTGAGTGAGTTTGATTGGCTACAGGCCATCATCGTCAAAACCCGCAACGGGAAAACCGGACAACAAAAAAACGGGACAACGATTTTCGGCGAAAAAGCCGACGACCGCATCCGCGAGCATGGGATTTTATATTCTGTTGATTTGACAATGAATCGAGATGCAAGTCTCTATCTGGATACGCGCAACTTACGCCAATGGGTGCTTGAAAATTTAGCGGGAAAACGAGTTTTGAATACCTTTGCCTACACGGGCAGTCTCGGCGTAGCGGCGATGGCTGCGGGCGCAACACAAGTTATCCAAACCGATTTGAACAAGAATTTCCTGAACGTGGGAAAAACATCTTACACGCTGAACGGCTTTCCGATCAACAAAAAGGATTTCGTTACAGGCGATTTTTGGGCAGTCACCAACCGGCTGAAACGCGCGGGGGAGCTTTTCGATTGCGTCATCCTTGACCCGCCTTTCTTTGCCGAGGCAAAGCGTGGACGAGTCGACCTTGCCCAAAACAGCGCCCGTCTCATCAATAAGGTGCGCCCCCTCGTGGCGGATGGCGGCTGGCTGGTGGCGATCAACAATGCGCTTTTCGTCAGCGGCGCGGCGTATATGCAGACGCTTGAAGAGCTTTGCAAAGACGGTTATTTGGAAATCGAAGCGTTGATCCCTGTGCCGGAAGATTTCACTGGCTATACACAGACCGTTGTTGGTGCGCCGCCAGTTGAGCCTGCTCCCTTTAATCACTCGACAAAGATTGCGGTTTTGCGTGTGTACAGGAAATAAGGATGTGCGAAGAAATAACTTCTCAGTTGAAACCTGACAGGTCTTAGAGACCTGTCAGGTTTTGGATATTTTGTTTAATTACGCATCCTAAGTTTTTCATACGTTAACCGTATCTTCTCAAAAAGTTAGGGTAAGTAGAAAGTGCGTCGCACCTTTGGGGTAGAGATAATGCTGCTACCGAGTAAAATATTTATTGTTGGACATTTCTTATGTCGAAGTAGGTGCGACGCACTTCCGCGTACCCCGAAAAAATGAGAAGATACCGTTAACCTTTCTTTCCCCTTTTGTTAATCAAGAAATCTTAAAATTAGGCTGTCAAGCTTAAAAAATGTTGACAAGCGCCGAACTTTCTTTATACTGTAGGAGGTTGGACGTCCAATCTCTTGTGGAAAAGAGTCGAAATGATTAACACCGGCACACGCCTGCAACAAGTAAAAACTCATTTACTCAACTATATCTCTCAAAACAAGTTGAAACGCAACGATCAGCTTCCCTCAGAGGCGTCGATTGCGAAGACCTTGGGCGTTAGCCGTAACACGTTGCGCGAAGCCTATATCTCGTTGGAAAACGAGGGGATTATCATGCGGCGGCACGGTGTGGGCACCTTTGTCGCCAACTCCCCTCTTATTCGGGATTCGTTGAATGATTTTGCGCCCTTTGCCCAGATTATTAAAGATGGCGGGTACACGCCTTCCTTCAAGACAATTTCTGTTGAGCGCATCACCCCACCCGTTGACGTTTACAAAACCTTAAATATCTCGCCCGCCGACCAAGTTCGGCGCATCAAGCGCATCGTGCTCGCTGACGAAAAACCCGTCATCTATATCGAAGATTATCTCTCTCCCCTCGTTCAAGCCGAAGTCCCTGACTGGAGTCAATTTAACGGCAAAATGGTCGATTTTCTCGCAGCCGCTTTGAACACCCGCCTGCAGCAGATTCAGTCAAATATCCGTGCTGCGGCACTTTCCTCTCAAATCTCACAATATCTCGAAAAAGAAGTTGGTACGCCTGTTTTAAGCGTTCGCTCCACAATCTATACGGTGGATAATCAGGCAGTCAGCTACAGTCAAATTTACTTTGAATCGGATATTGTGGAATTAAATATCGTGCGGATGATCCGCACCCATTAACTATTTTCTCGAAGGAGAAAGGAGAAACAAATGCGTACAAAGAAAGTATTTCTTATCGGCGTGGTTGCCATGCTCATCCTGAGCCTTTTGGCTGCCTGTGCCCCTGCCGCTACCGAAGCTCCGGCTGCGGAAGCGCCTGCAATGGAAGAAGAAGCCCCTGCTGAGGAAGCACCCGTAGCCGAAGAACCGGCTACAGAAGAAGCGCCGGCAGAAGAGGCGATGGAACCGGTCACCTTTCAGGTTTACTATCCGGTAGCCGTTGATGCGCCCATTGCTGAAATTCTCAAGGGATATATTGAAGACTTCCAAGCCGAATATCCCTACATTACCGTTGAACCAGTCTTCTCCGGTGGATATGGCGACGTGCAGACTGCGATCCAGACCACCATCGATGGTGGCGGCGAACCGCCTGCTCTCGCTGTGATGCTTGCTACCGCGCTCTACGACCTGAACAACGCCGGTTATATCAGCCCGCTCGATGGCTATGTTGCCGCAATGGACGATGGCGATGCTTATATCAACGACTTCATGCCCGCCTTCCTCGCAAATTCCTACTATGATGACCAACTCTGGAGCATCCCCTTCCAGCGCAGCGCCGTTGTGATGTATTACAACGCCGATATGTTCGCTGAAGCCGGTCTCGAAGCGCCCACAAGCTGGCAGTCGTGGGCTGAAGCCGCCCAAGCCCTAACCGTTGCCAATGGCGACACCACCAACTGGGGCATTCAATATCCCTCCGGTTGGCCCTACTGGCTCTTCCAACCGCTGGCAATCGGCGCCGGACAAAACATCCTGACCGACGATTGCACCGTCAATTTCGATGACCCCGCAGTGGTAGATGCCGTTCAATTCTATATTGATCTCTCTACTGAATACGGCGCGATGCCTGAAGGCGTGCAGTCCGTTTGGCCCACCGCCACAACCGATTTTGCCAGCGGCACAACCGCGATGATCGTCCACTCTTCGGGCAGTCTGACCGGGATACTCGACCAAGCCGAATTCGAGGTCGGCGTC
>JANTFU010000244.1 GCA_024763295.1 Anaerolineales bacterium | reverse complement strand
GCGTATTATCCCATATTTTTCGTCTCAATAAAAAAAGGGCGGACAATCGTCCGCCCTCACCCTGACCTTCGCTTACGCTCAGGTCTGTCCCTCTCCCATTTGGGGAGAGATGACTCCCCTTCCCTGTTTATCGGGGAAGGGGCTGGGGGATGGGGTTATTTTTAGATAACGCCGAGTTTTTTGCCAACTTCACCAAATATCTCCAAGCCCTTATCTAAATCTTCACGCTCATGCGCAGCCGAAATCATCACGCGGATGCGGGCTGTGCCACGCGGCACGGTCGGGAAGGCGATTGCGGTACCGAAGACTCCTGCTTCGTAGAGTTCACGGCTGAACTGTTGTGCCAGCGTTGCTTCGCCCAAAATGACGGGGGTAATTGGGGTTTGGGTTTTGCCTGTATCAAAGCCGAGCGTCTTCATTTCGCTCTGGAAGTATTTGCCATTTTCCCAGAGTTTGTCGACCAACTCTGTCGAGCCTTCGAGTAGGTCAACAGCAGCTAAACATGCGGCGGCATCAGGTACGGTCATCGCCGATGAGAACAGGAAGGGGCGTCCGCGCTGCTTGAGCCAATCGACAATCACCTTTTTGCCAGCCACGATCCCGCCGACCACGCCAAAGGCTTTCGACATCGTGCCGATCTCCACATCCACTTTGCCGTGCAAGCCGAAATGATCCACGATGCCGCGCCCGCCATGTCCGAGGACGCCTTCGCCGTGCGCATCATCGACCATCAATAGCACATCGTATTTCTGGGTCACTTCGTAGAGCTTATCGAGCGGGGCGATGTCGCCGTCCATGCTGAAAACGCCATCGGTCACGACCAATGCCCGCCTGTAGCTCGCAAGATGTTCTTTTAACATTTCTTCCAGCGATTCGGCGCTGTTGTGTTCATAGGCGATAATTTTTGCGCCAGACAAACGACAGCCGTCAATAATGCTGGCGTGGTTCAGGCGGTCAGAGAAAATCACATCCCCTTTGCCGACTAGCGCAGGGATGGTCGCCGTATTTGCGTTAAACCCGGACTGGAAAGTCACCGCAGCTTCGACGTGTTTAAATTCCGCCAGCCGCTTTTCGAGTTGAACGTGCAAATCCATTGTTCCGGCAATTGTGCGCACTGCGCCGGGTCCTACACCGTATTCATCGATGGCGGCTTTTGCGGCTGCCGCCAATTTGGGATGATTTGCCAAGCCCAAATAATTGTTCGAGCAGAAGTTCAGCACCTTTTTCCCATCCACCATCAGCCAAGCACCTTGTGCTGAGCCGAGCGTGCGGATATTGGTGTATAGACCTGCACTTTGCAGCCCCTCGATTTCTTCCTTGATCCAGTCAATTTTGGACATGTATGCCTCCATCAGTAGATTACGAAATTCGCAAATCTATTATAAAAAGCTTCTCCCCCCTGCCTAGTGTCACAAATCACGTTTCGCGTCTTCACGCCTCACGTTCATCTTCCACCAAAATTCCCATTTCAATCAGCGCCGCCAGTACTTTTTTGGATGCCCCCTCTCGGACTTCGACCGTTGTGGGATTAAGTACCGCGCCCAAAAACCTACCGGCTTTTGACTTGCGCAACGCTTCCAAGTCATCGGGTTTGGTGAGCCTTAAAACAGTGACATGCCGCACCCGTGCTTCTGTCCCGTTAACCTCCCAACGACGCAGCGCCTTGCCCAACGAGGGCGGGATTTTTGTCTCCGAGTTTTTTGCCAGTAACGCCACCAAATGCGTCACTTTCAAACCTTGTGTTAGTGCTTTCTCTAAAGATGCTGTTGTGATCTGATATTTAAATTCATGTGGATTTTTGCTCTTTACCCACTCCCCAAACCGCGCCAGCTGATAACGCACGGCGCGCGGCGCATAACGCTCGACGGTCATCAAGCCATTTGACGAAACAAGAATCTTTCCTCTTTCCTTCAGTCTCTGAGCGGAGTCGAAGTGAAGCGCAGGCGTAGTCGAAGAGCGGGTTTCCGATGACGCCGTCCTTCGACTGCGCGCCTCTCGTTGGTCGTTGCTCCGCGCAGGGACTGGCTTTTCTTCTTTTACAAGGAAAGCCTTTGTTTCCCCATCTGCTCCCCTCGCCAAATCCACAAAACCCAGCCAAAACAAGACCCTCGTCACAAAATAGCGGATGAGCGCGCCTTCGACCTCGTCCCAATGTTCAAAGCCGTGTAAAGAAGTTTCATCTTCTCTCGAGCGAATAAACCAGGCGTCATAATCGCCTGCTATGCGTTGAAAATCGGGATTGTACGTTTTGATGTCGGCGATGAAAGAATTTAAATGCCACCATTTTCCTTTGGGTAGCGCATTCACAAACCCTAATAACTTATCCCTAGTTTCTAATACCTGATTTTTCCACTCGCCTTCGCAGAGGATGGAGGGAACTTGGTGCAGCTCGTTGAATGTATCGCTTTCGCGCCAAATCTCGCGTAGTTGGGCGAAGGCTTCGGCGCGACTCTGTTCAAGATGCGTTTTAACGGTATCCCTTTGAAGACCGCCTTCGTTGCCGATTAAGCGGGCAGCAAGCCCAAGGTCACGGACGAAGCGTCGAGATGTATCCAGCGTGTAGGAAGATTCGTCTTGTCCCGTGCGCAGGGCGGCGAGCAGCGTTGTTAAATCATCCAAAATAAAATCGTTGGCAGGGATAATCTCTGTGCGTTCTTCGGGGCGTGCGAGACGTCCAAAAACTTTGTGTTCTGCTTTGTGCGCTTCGTGTTTAATAAAAGGCAGGAGGTCGTTGGGCATATAGGCGAACTCTTGCGGTCCGTTTTCGGTTTCGAAAAATGCACGCGCGACGAGGGCGCGATAGAAGAGAATTTCGGCGGCGGAGATGGGATTGAGATGGAGTTGCTCGCGGTCACGTTTGCCGGGTCCCGCTTCACGGATAACGCCAAAGTGACGTTCGAAGGTTGACCATGCCAATTTTCCGCCATTTTGCGCGAGCGTTTGGATGGCGTGTTGGGCATCGTTGGGGAGGGTTTCAAGCAGTTCGTTGGCAAGTTCGGCGTTGACGAGGCGCTCGCTGAGTTCTTTGAGGGCAGCTTTGCGCTCGCCAGCCGCCAACTCAATGCCCCAAAATTGGGCAACGATGCGCAGATGACCGAGGTCGCGGGTTTGCAGGCTATGGAAGAGGGAGGGCATTTTCGATTAGGGGGAGTAGTTCGGTAAGTTTTTCGATAACAGGCACGCCGCAGGCTTGCAAGCGGGCTTTGGACTGGTGTCCGCCCGCGTACAGAATGCAGTCGACGCCGATGGCTTGGGCGACTTCAAAATCGTGGAGGGTATCGCCAATCATGACGATGTTGTTGGGGTTTGTCTCCATTTCGGCAACGAGTTTTTTACCGTTTTCGACCTTGCTATTGGCATAATGGTCGGAAAGCCCGACCACGCGCTCGAAGTATTTGCGCAAGTCGTAGAAATGCAAAATCTCGTCAAGCGGCTGCTGCTCTCTGGCAGAAAGCACGGATTGTTTGTATCCCAGCGCGGCGCATTTTGGGATAATTTCGGTGGCGTGCGGTTGCAGCGGACATTCTTCTGAGCGGGCGTTGTACTCGACGATAAATTCGGTGGCGAGGGTTTCGTAGGGTTCAATAGAAAAATCTAAGCCCGCTTTGGCGTAATAATCCCGCACAGGGAAACCGAAAATTTCCTGATAGCGTGCCATGCTCAAACGCGCTAATTGGCGTTTTTCCAGAATATCACTGATGATGTCTACGCAGAGATGCGCGTCATCTTTCAGCGTGCCGTTCCAATCCCAGATGATGTGCGTGTATTTTGACATAAACAGAATTTTCTTTTAGCCCCTGAGCGGCAGGCGACAGCAGTTGAGTCTGAAGTCGAAGGGCGGTTTCGCGAATGCCGCCCTTCGACTGCGCGCTTCACTATCGTTCAGCGCTCCGCTCAGGGGCTGGATTTACTCTCAAGGTTTTACAACCTGTAAGGCATTTGGCACGATCTCCACGCTGATGCCGCGCAAATTGGAACCAAAGTTGGTATAAATCTCGCCGTCAATGTGGATATAGAGCGGCGCATCTGCCGTCAGCGAGAGCTTCTTAAATTCGCCAATCTCCACCTGCTTAAATTTCTCCTGCGT
>JANTFU010000243.1 GCA_024763295.1 Anaerolineales bacterium | reverse complement strand
AATGTTCATCATGGGCTTCCTGTAGTTGTTGCTTTTGATGAACTCAACTTTACTACAGTAAGCCCTTTTTTTTAAGCTGTTTTGGCGAAGGTATTGTAGGGTATTCTCTCCCACTTAGAGATGATTGAATGTCTTTTTGCAGTGGAGTCTTATATAAACATGGTATTTTTCAGTGCAAAATGCACTTATCTCTGAAAGGCGAATCTAATGGATGAAAATATTAACGCTCAAATGCTTAATGCAATTGGCGAAGCAGTCATTGCGACAGACCTTCAGGGGAATATTCAATATTGGAACCGTGCTGCTGAAGAACTATATCAGTGGCGCGCAGAAGAAGTGCGAGGGAAGAATGTCGTCGACGTGACACCAAGCTCCACAACTCAAGAGCAAGCGAAAGAAATTATGCAAGCCTTAAGCCAAGGGCAAACCTGGTCGGGCGAGTTTGAAGTTCAGCGCAAAGATGGCTCTTCTTTTCTTGCATACGTCAGCGACGCACCTATCCATAATGATAAAGGGGAATTGGTTGGAATAATCGGTGTTTCACGAGATATTTCCGAACATAGACAGATTGAGAACGCACTCAAATTAAGCGAAAAGTATTTTAGAAGCATCTATGAGCAATCGCCTATTGCAATCCAACTCTATGATGAAAAAGGTAAATTAACGGGCGCTAACGAAAAAACATTGCAAACCTATGGGCTAAAGGATACACAGCCCATCCTCGGCTATAATTTTTGGACATCCCCAAAATTCACTCCGGAAGCACAAGATCGCGTAAGACGTGGTGAGTCTATTATGTTAGAAACCAGTCTGGATTTTGCGATGGTCAAAGAGACCAATCTCTTTCCAACCGACAAAACCGGTATTCTTGATTTCGAATTGCACATCGGCCCATTATATCGAGAAGAAGACGTTGTCGGATATCTTGTGCAAATGCTCGATGTAACCGAGCGCAATCGCGTAAAAAAAGAACTGGAAGATCATCTCCAAAACCTGGAAGCCTTGGTTGAAGAACGCACAAAAGAAATTCAAGCCAAGGTAAAGGAGCATCAAACGCTGTTCGACCTGATGGTCGGGAGAGAAGTACGTATGGCAGAGTTGAAGAAGGTCATCAAAAAACTACGCGCTCAATTAGAAGATGCTGGGATGAAGCCAATTGCCAATGACCCGCTATTGGAAGAGCTACAGGATAAAGATTAGAAAAGAGACGAGTGATATGTCAAAAGCGGGCTTTCCGAGAGGAGAGTCCGCTTTTTCTTTTGGCGTATAATTTTGGGGCGCAAGTCACAGTTGCAGGTTTTAGGGGCAAGCCTCAAGCATATTTTATCTCTGCGCTCTTGGCGGCTTTGCGGTTTAAAAAATCCGCGTAAATCTGCCTCATCCGCCTAATCCGCGTCCTATTAAAAGATTTCCCCATGAATATTCCCCCTTCACCCTCGAACGCTGCTGCGCCAAATACCTGCTCCCTGAGAATGAATTCTCAGGCTGCCACAACAAGTCAGATAAAATCCAACTCGGCGCATAGTCCGCTTTAGCGAACTTCACATATCCGCCGCCTTGGATTTCAATCCAAGGGAACTCAAATCTAAAATCTAAGGTCTCCAAATGCAAATCCCCCCCTTCGCCCTCGAACGCTACTTTGCCAAACACGAATTCTCCGCCAAATACCTGCTCTCCAGTTCGGATTGCGAGTCGTTGAGCATCCCCGAACTGCTGGAGATGGCATCCCCCGAAATGCGCAAAACTTTCTTCGATCTCAAACTCGGCTACACCGAATCGATGGGGCATCCGCAACTGCGCGCCGAAGCCGCAGCCATTTACAACGGCATCGACGCCGACAACGTCCTCATCGCCGCGCCCGAAGAAGCCATCTTCCTGCTCATGCACGCTTTGCTCCGCCCCGGCGACCACGTCGTCAGCGTCTTTCCGGGCTACCAGTCGCTCTACGAGATCGCGGGTTCGATCGGCTGCCAACTCTCCAGATGGGAACCTGTCGAAGCCGAGAACTGGCATTTTGATCTGGCGCGTCTCGAGCAACTCATCACGCCGCAGACCAAACTCGTCGTCGTCAACTTCCCGCATAATCCGACCGGCTACATCCCGTCCCACGCCGAATTTGACGAACTGATCGGGATGCTGCGCGAGCGCGGGATTTATCTGCTTTCGGATGAGATGTATCGCTTTTTGGAAATAGAAAGCGGAGCGACCCTGACCTCGGCTTGCGAGGCTTACGAGAGAGCTTTTTCGCTCTTCGGCATGTCGAAAACCTTTGGCTTGCCCGGCTTACGCATTGGATGGATCGCCACGCAGGATGCCGCCACTCTAGCGCGGATGCTCGAACTCAAAGACTACACCACGATTTGCTCCAGCGCCCCGAGTGAGATTTTGTCAATCATCGCCTTGCAAAATAAAGAGAGCATTATTGCCGCACAAAACGCCCGCCTAAAACGCAACTTCGCCCTGCTGGACGAGTTCTTCGCCGCCCGCCCCGAACGTTTTACGCTCAACAGACCGCGCGGCGGCTCGATCTGCTTCCCGCGTATGCTGGGCATCGAGAGCACGCTCGAATTCGCCGACAAATTGGTCGCGGAAGCAGGCATCATGATTGCCCCCTCGCACGTCTTCGACTATGGCGATCAGCACTTCCGCATGGGCTTCGGAAGAGAGAATTTTGGCGAGGTGCTGGGGTTGTTTGGGGAGTATGTGGATAAGATGGATTAAACACGAAGGGTCAGACGTGCATTACACTTGGAATGTGCGTTGCACGTCGGGTTTTCAAAATGAAGCTGGTTTGCAAGACCCGATGTGCAACGCATCTGTTAGATGCAACGCACATCTAGATTTTGGAGGAATGATGAAGCAAAAAATCTTACTAATCGACATCGACGGTCTCCGTCCTGACGTTTTCAAACAAGCCCTCGATGACGACAAAATCCCCGTTTTGGCAAAACTGCTTGGCGGCAGTGATTTATCACGCGGCTTACAAGTGGACGCCCTCGCCCCTGCGCCGAGCATCACCTTTGCCTCGCAAGCCTCGCTTTTTACGGGCGCACATCCCGCCGAGCATGGCATTCCGGGCAACCAATTCTTCGACCGTTTCGGCGATTTCAGCAAGGGCGTGCCGCGCCACTACGCCTTCGATGTCGGCGATACCCTCGCAGCGGATGACGCCGTGCTGGTTTTTACGCATGGCTTGGCGTCCAAATGCCTGCGCGTGCCAACGATGTACGAAAAACTCGCCGAGCAAGGGTATCGCTCTGTTGTGGCGGGGAATATGTACGCCAAAGGCGCGGATGTCTGGCTGAAACCCTCGCTAATCGACATTGCCCGCTTCACCAAAGGCGGCAATCTCTTTGGCATGTCTTCGGCGGAATATGACGGTCAGATTGTCAAAGAAGCTATCGCAGAAATCGAGCAGAACGGCATCCCCGATCTTTTGACCCTCTACCTGATGGGGCTAGACCACGAATCCCATCATCACGGACCGGGGGCGCAATATGGACATCTTGTCAAGGTCATCGACCCGCTGCTCGGTCAGCTTTGGGATGCGCTCATTGCCGCCCAAGCCGATTACGCTCCGCTGGTCGCCATCTTCTCCGATCACGGGCAGATCAAGGTCATCGCCGACGACGAACATTCTCTGCGGCTGGCGTTTCCCTTCGAGCGCGAGATCGGGCATCTCTTCGACGCCCTCGGTTTGGACGTCCACGACTACCCCGGCGAAGACCCCGATTGCGACGCGGTTGTCGCTTCGAATGGCGGCTTGGCGCATGTCTATCTCCAAAACCGAAAAGGCAAATGGGCGGATAAACCCGATTTCGAGCGTGACGTGCTGCCCGTCGCGGCTGCATTTTGGGAAGCGCACGTAAGCGGGAAATATGCCACCGAGTTAAAAAATGCCCTCGCTGGCGTGCTGGTGCGGGATGTTGAAAAAGATGGCTGGGATGCGCCCTATCAAGCCCTCACCCCGCAAGGGGAACGGATCGCTCTTGACGAGTGGTTTGGTCGGCAAAACCCCGAACTTTATCTCGACCCTGTACATCGTCTGAACAACCTCGTCAGCGGGATGGCGGGCGATTTGCTGCTCATCAGCAACTACGCCGAAGGCTACTATTTTGGCGCGCCGATTGAGGGCGTGCATGGCGGCTT
>JANTFU010000242.1 GCA_024763295.1 Anaerolineales bacterium | reverse complement strand
CGGACGATGTTGAAGTTGGCAATCCTGCTTTTGATGTCACCCCGTCTCAATATATCACCGCCATTATCACTGAGAAGGGGGTTGTTTATCCGCCCTACGAAGAGAATTTAGCAAAATTGATGGCGTAATTTTGCGCCATATCTCTCAAGGAGAAATAGCATGAAAAGATTAACTGAAGACCAGATACGACAAAAAATTGCACGGACCACCCATATCGTCGTCGAGCAGGGCTTGGCGCGTTCTAGTGATGGGAATATCTCTGCCCGCTTGGATGATGAGCGCGTATTGGTGACACCGAGTGGGGTTTATAAGATGGATATGATGCCGGAAGACCCCGTTATGGTTGACTACGCCGGTCAAACGCTCGCCGCGAAAGAAGGCTTGAAACCGACATCTGAATTAGGGATGCATCTGGAAATTTACCGCCAACGCCCGGATGTGCGCGCGGTAATTCATGCTCACCCGCCTTACGCGACTGCACTGACGCTTGTTGGGATTCCCTTCCCAACCGATTATATTCCTGAAGTTTTGTTTGCCTTGGGAACAGTCCCGACCGCAGACTATGCCACTCCGGGAACGCCTGCGCTGGGTGAGAGTATTCGGGAATTGATTAAGACGAATAATTGCATTTTGCTCAGCAATCACGGCGCTGTTACGGTCGGGAAGACGATTGAAGAAGCTTTAATCGCTATCGAACGTTTGGAACACGCCGCTTTTACTTACTATATCGCCAAAACTTTGGGCGAGCCACGCGCGCTGCCCAAAGCGGAACTTTCGATGCTGTATGAATTAGGCGCTGAGATGCGCAAGGGCTAACCAAGAGAAAAATAACCGATTTACGTCTTTGGGTAGCGCGGTATCTAATCGTGAAAAAAGATTTCAACCGCCAAGCCGCAGAGTTTTAGGAGAAAAAAAGGAAGAGAGTATCAACCCAAATGGGCAAGACTGGGCAGAAATGTCATCTTTCTTGTTTTTTTACCTTAAAAACTTGGCGTTCTTTGTGCCTTGGCGGTTCCCTTTTCCCCTCACGGTTAAGGTACGTTGTACCCGTCTTTGCGATGAGCATGCTTTTGTTTTTATAAAAAAAGCCCACACGTTTTGCGTGTGGGCTTTTTGCTCCTCATCTTGGACTCGAACCAAGAACCTAGCGGTTAACAGCCGCTCGCTCTGCCAATTGAGCTAATGAGGAAGGCGACCGAGATTATATAGGTAAGGTGGGTTCGTGTCAAGGAATTGATTGCGGTTATTTTGCTGATTTTTAGGCTTCTTTTACGGGGTTTTTTAGTACGCCTAACCCTTCGATATCAACCGTAACTTCATCACCGGCAGTTAGTGGTCCAACGCCTGCCGGCGTACCGGTAAAAATCAAGTCACCGGGTTCAAGGGTCATTACGGATGAGATGAAGGCGATAATCGTGCCGACGCTAAAGACCATGTCACGCGTTGATGCCATTTGACGCATTTGCCCGTTAACGCGACAAGTCAGCACGGCGTCGGACGGGTCGAAATCGGTATCGATCCAGGGACCGAAGGGGGCAAAAGTGTCGAAGCCCTTTCCCCGAGTCCACAAACGGTCAGCACGCTGAAGGTCGCGAGCGGTGACGTCATTCCCAATGGTGTAGCCGAGAATATGCTCTTTGGCATCTTCTGCTAAGATGTTGCGTCCGCGTTTGCCAATGACAACGACGAGTTCACCTTCATGTTCAACCTGTTCAGACTGCGGCGGAAGAATAATGGGGTCATTGGGGTTGATGATGGTGGAGGGGGGTTTGAGAAAAATAAGAGGAATTTCGGGAACCTCTGCGTTGTGCTCCTTGGCATGGGCAGCATAGTTGCGTCCTACACAAATAATCTTGCTCGGTTCGCAGGGCGCTAGAAGGGTCGCTTCTTCGCGTGGTAGGGTAGCGTCGAGACGGCGAAATTCTCCGAAGAGATCGCCTTCGATATCGCCGATTTTGTCTTCCAATAGCCAGCCGTAGTGGGGAGCTTTTTCTTTGGTTTGGTAGCGTACAAAGCGCATGGGTTAGTCTCCTGAATTGGTGAAATTTGCCCTTTAGTTTAACATAAAGTCGTGTATAATAGCGGTCGCTCTATGAGTAGGGCGCTTAGCTCAGTTGGTTAGAGCACCTCGTTTACACCGAGGGGGTCGGGGGTTCGAGTCCCTCAGCGCCCACAAAACGTCACCGCTTGGTGGCGTTTTTGCTTTAGGCTGACTTTTTCTTGAAGAAACCGGTAATCGCCGCCCAAAGCGGACAGCGATCGTAAAAGCCAAGAAAGGCGATGACGCCACCGATGATTGCCAGCCACCAGATGTTTTGCAAAATGCCGATAACGAGCATGATGCCGCCGGTGCCCAGCCGTAATGCCCGATCGAGAGGCTGCATAGGGATTTTGACTTCTCCTTCAGTTAACAAGGCTTCAAAGATGGCGCGGTAACTGGCTTCGGTTTGTCCACCGGTTTTGCGGACTGCCACTCCTCCATCGCGGAAGGCGATCATGGTTGGGATGCCCATAATTTTGTAGTGTTGAATGATGTCTTTCGCCTTGTCGGCGTTGATGAAGGAAACATCCACTCTGCCTTTGTATTCTTGGGCGAGTTTTTCGAGAATTGGTTTGGTTGTTTTACACGGCACACACCAAGGTGCCCAAAAATCGACCAAGAGGGGCTTATCGGCGTTTTTGACTTTGCGTTGAAATCCTGAAAGGCTCATATTTACTCCTAAAGTTGGTTTGGGCGGGAATTATACTGTAAAGGCGTGAAACGCGAGCTTTTCGCTCGACATCGCTTGAGTTTCAGACTGTGGGGGATTGTGAGGGCGTTGATGCGTGAAACGTGATGCGTGACGGGTGATAAAATTATCAGGTATACTGAAGTGTGAGGTTCTCTTCAGGCGTGCAGGAGCTTATTGATGATTTCCGAAAAAGATAAAACAAGCATTTTGGAAATAGCCCAAAAATACAAAGCGAAAAAGGTTTTCCTTTTTGGCTCTGCCAGCATGTCTGAAGAACATCATGACATTGACCTTGCCGTAGAGGGCATTCCTGATAATACGTTTTTCAAGTTTTACAGCGAGTTGATCTTCAATCTTTCAAAACCCGTTGACCTTGTTGATTTGAGCAAAAAGAGTCGTTTCAACGATTTGATTCTCTCCGAAGGGGTTTTGCTTTATGGCTAAGTTGAGCGAGAAAGTTCATGTGGAGTATGAGCAGATCGAAAATTTGCTTAACGAGATGCCTGCGCCAGAGAAGCTCCCTTATCTTTCTTTTCTTGAATTGGCGGGTGTGGCAACATTGCTGCATAATTTTTATAACGGGGTGGAAAATATCTTGAAGCAGTGTCTTTACGCAGAAAATATCCCCGTTCCTTCGGGCAGTTCATCGCACAAAGATTTGCTTGTCACTTCTGTTGAAAATCAAATCTTGTCACAAGAGACAATCTTGCGTTTAGGGGAATATCTGGCTTTTCGCCATTTTTTCGTCCATGCCTATGCCTTGGACTTATACGCCGACAAGATGGAAAGTTTGGTTGAAAATATCAAGCCTGTATTTAGGGTGTTTCAGCAAGAAATTGACACCTTTTTAGAAAGACACAATTAAGCACGAGCTTTTCTGGCGAAGGCATCGCTTGAATTTCAGGTTGTGGGGGATTGCGAGGGCGTTGATGCGTGAAACGTGATGCGTGACGAGTGAGAAGTGATAGAATAATCCTGATACATTATCCGCAAAACCATAGTGGTGGATGAAAGAAGAAGTGTTTTACGCAGGAAATTTCTTATGACAAAACTCGAAAAAATCAGTTTGTTTTTTGGCTTTGTGACCCTTTTAGCTGATTTGGCGTCTTTGCTGACTTTCGCCACGGGATTGCTTTCTTTTGAAGAAGTTGTTCCCGTAAGTGTGGACTTCAACTCTGCTCTCTTATTGTATAAATCTCTTACGTTCCTTTTCCTTGCCTATGGATGGCTTGTGTTTAGTTGGTACTTAACCCGCCGTTCATTAAACCTAAAGAGAGGAAAACGGTCTTCTTTGAGTACTCGCTCGTCAAAAGCTGTATCTGGTATGGGATTGCTGCTTGTTCCAATCGCTATTGTTTGGATAATTTTTGTATCACGTACAGTATCCAATTTAGAATCGCAACAAATTAGCGCAAGCATGGATACACCTGTGCCAACTATTGCGATAACTCAAACTGCTGTTTC
>JANTFU010000241.1 GCA_024763295.1 Anaerolineales bacterium | reverse complement strand
CACCTTTCTGAAATTGCTCCAGCCGCCGTCCTCGGCGGCGATTGCTCTATCACAAACCCTGCGCCGATGACGGCGTAAAGAGCATTACACAAAATTGGATGGGGTCACTTAAGCTATAATCCCGCTCATGGATTCAAAACGTTCCCTCGCGGATAAACTCAAATCGCTCGGTGTCAAGACGGGAACAGCGCATCTCCCCAAGCCTAAAACTGCTACCGGCAAAAAAATCGAAAATCTCCTTTCGGGCGAATTCCGTCAAACCCGTTATGGCGAGAGCTTCGTCTACGAGCAGCGTTTTCCGTTAAGCCAGCCGCATGGACGCATTTCTCTGCGTCCCGCAGCATTGCCGGAAATTCTCGGCGCGTGGGCAAAGGATGCGCGCATTACGAGGCTGCCGCCCGAAAAGTTCGTTTTCTTCGATACTGAAACCAGCGGTCTCGCCGGCGGCACCGGGACGTATGCCTTTATGGTCGGTGCGGGGCGTTTTGATGGCGATGAATTCGTTTTGGCGCAGTTCTTTCTGCGCGATCCAAGCGAAGAGCCTGCCATGCTCGCAGCAATGGCTGAATTTTTCGCGCCCGCCGAAGTGCTGGTGAGCTATAACGGCAAATCCTTTGATGCACCGCTGCTAATCACGCGCTACAAACTGCACGGGATGCCGGTCCCCTTTGAGGGCTACGCCCATCTTGATCTCTTACATCTCGCACGCCGTTTATGGCGCGACAGATTAGAATCTCGAACATTACAAGCGATCGAAGCCCATATTCTCGGCGTGGAACGCACATCTGAAGAAGTGCCGGGCTATGAAATTCCCTATCTCTATTTCGATTATTTACGAGATAAAGACGCGACTCCGCTGAAAGGCGTTTTCTATCACAACGAAGTCGATATTCTTTCGTTGGCGGCGCTGCTGAATCATGCCGCTGCGATGTTGCGCGATCCCTTTGGCGATGCGGTGCAGTACGGTTTGGATGTGATCGCGATTGCCAAACTCTTTGAAGACCTGAAAGCATGGGATGATGCCGCAAAACTCTACGAGCACGGTCTGCGTGCAGCGTTGCCGGAAGCAGATTTCGCCAAAGCGGTCAAACGGCTGGCAGTTTTGCAGCGTCGGCGTGGGGATATCGAAGAAGCGCTTAAGTGGTGGCAGCAGGCGGCGCAAGATGGTCACATTTACGCGCATGTGGCGTTAGCAAAGTATTACGAGCACAAAGCCAAAGATTACGCGTTAGCGGAACGGTTTACTCTTGGGGCACTCCGTTTGGTTAACGAGCACCAACTTCAGGACTACGAGCGTATCCATTGGACGGCGGAGTTAGAGCATCGCTTGGCGCGCATCCAAAAGAAAAACTCCGCTGCGGATTAATCCCAACGGAGTTTTTTTTTGAAAATCAAATTCACGTCATTGCGAGCGTCTTTTTGCGAAGCAATCTCCAAGACAGTGTGGGAGATTGCTTCGTCGCAAGTGCGCGCGCCCCGTAATGACAGGTGAAGTTAGGATGTGTATTCTTTTAGCCCGTCCCAGCCGACCATTTTTTGTTTGGCTTCATCCCATAAGCGCAGTCGCAGGGTTTTGAAACTGCCCCAAATCGTGAGCGGTTTAACGTGGAAGAGAGGGTTTTCTTCAAAGCATTGCTGAAGTTTGTAATTCGGAATACGCGAGCCGAGGTGATGGATGTGGTGGTAGCCGATATTGCCGGTGAACCACTGCAAAATGGCGGGCAATTGATAGTAGGAACTGCCTTCGAGGGCGGCTTTGTAGAAGCTCCAGTTTTCTTTGTGCTCCCAGTACACGCCGTCGTAATTATGCTGGACGTAGAACATCCAGACGCCCAGCGACGTGCCAAAAAGCAGCACGGGGAGTTGGACGAGTAAGTAGGCTTTCCAGCCCGCAATGAAGATGATACCGGCGGTGAGTAGGGCAAGGGCGAGATTGGTCCACCAGATGCTGGCTTTTTCTTTTTTGCCGTGTGAGGGCAGCGGAAAACGCTTGACAACCGCAAAGACCAGCATCGCGCTGAGCGAAAACATGATCAACGGGTTGCGCATGAGGCGATAGCCAAACTTTTTGATCCACGGAGCGGCGAGATATTCTTCCACCGTCCAGGTATCCACATCGCCGATGCCGCGCATATCCAGATTACCGGCGTTAGCGTGGTGGATATTATGCTCGTGCCACCACAATTCCCAGGGCGTAAAGGTCAGGATGCCGGTGATGATGCCGACAACTTTGTTCGCCTTGCGCGACTTGAAGAACGAGCCATGCCCGCAGTCGTGGAAAATGATGAAGGTGCGCACCATAAATCCCGCCGTGAGCAGCGAAAGCAGCAGCACCCAGCCATACCAGACGCCCGCGTTCACCATCCACAGCATCAGCGCAAAAAGCCCCACATAGGGCACGACTGTGTTGATGATCTGCCAAACGCTACGCCAGGTTTCCGGTTGATATTGCTTAATGATTTTTCGCCAATCGGGGTTTTCGGGGTTCATCTTGTCTCCTTTTGGATATTTTTTCTGTTTGTCAGCTTTAGGCGGCGTCCCCGCCGCCGAGGACGGCGACGGGAGCAAGGTAGTATTTATTTTACCCTGTCCACTTCTCAATCGAAAACTCTGCTAGCGATGACAGACGCAGATAGTCACCGGTGAAGGTCATTTTTTCAGTAACAGGATTGGGAACCAAGACCACCGGAATGCCCGCTGCATTTGCTGCTTTAACACCATTGGGCGAATCTTCAAAGATGATGGTGCGATCCGCGCTGACATTCAACTTGGTCTGTGCCAAAAGAAAGAGGTCCGGCGAGGGCTTGGTACGGCTTACATCGTCCGAGCAGAGGATATGCGCGAAACGCTCGTATAGCCCGAGACGTTTAAGATGCGCATCCACCCAGCTATGCGGCGAACTGGATGCAATTGCCAACGGCAATCCGCGCTTTTGGGCATCGTCAAGCAGCGCCATCACGCCGGGCAAAACGCTTTGTGCGGCAATCCGCTGATTGGCTTCTGTATGCCACCTGTCGAGCAGGACTTGGCGCTCAAGCGGAACATTGACCAGTTGGGCAAGGTCAGCAACCGGGTCAAAATAGACCGCGCCGCTGCCGCCGATAATCTGCGCCCATTTTTCAAGCGCAAGCGACACGCCATACTCTGTGTAAATTTCCTGTAAGACGGTGAATTCAGGGGTTTCGGTATCGAGAATTAGCCCGTCAAAGTCGAAGATGAGGGCATCGAGAAGTTTTGTCATGGGTCTCCTGCGGATTAATCCGTGCGTTTATACGACGATTTTGCGCGGGCGATTGTAGCATGAGAATAACTTGCGTTTCGTCTTTTTACGGATTAAGGCTTTTTCTGTGAAAAATCGTAACTACCTCGTCATTGCGCACCCCGATGCTTTTCGGGATGAAGCAATCTTCTAACTGTGTGGGAGACCGCTTCGCAAAGCTGAGCTTTACCCAGCCAGCCGCTCGCGGTGACATGAGTTGTGTGGGTAGGTAGTACGATACTGCTATGAAAAACGGGACTTCCGAAGAAGTCCCGTTTGGATCTGTAAAAAGTTATGTGATGGTTAAGCGGTCACCATTGGACGTTGTGCCGGGATGCCGTAGAGCATCCCCTCGGCACTGATGTCTTCATCAATATCAGCCCAATGCACACCTTCTCCATCGCCAATAATTTCATAATTGGCACGTTGCTCTGGTGTCGCTTCAGATAAACGCCACGACCAAGCCAATGGCACACTGATCGTGCGTCCATCGGTTAATTGTGCCGTAATAGTATCGTCTGTAATACGAATATCTTGAATCAAAACTTCGGTTCTAACCACAGTGCTCATGCCACGCCTCGATTATTTCTTCCAGATTTCCCTGAATGATTTTACGAATTTTGTTGAGTTCGCTCGCTGAAAAACGTTTGTTCTTGCTCAATGCAATTGGTTCCAGCCAAAACTTGCAGATCATTTTCTCACGTTGAACGTGTACATGCATCGGCTCATTACAGTCAAAACTGTAGAAGAAGAAACGATACGGACCTGGAATATCTTTGACTGTGGGCATTGAGAAATCCTATGTTAAAGCTACTTTTTCATCATAAACGGACTTATGGCTTTTGGCAAGTTTGAACCAGTCGCTGTAAAAAAACTTTGCGGTTGCCCACCCGATGCCTGCCCCTGCACCTGAGATTAGGATGGTTCTTTTCATGGATGATTACCTCTGCTCTTATTTTTGATGTTGGTATGA
>JANTFU010000240.1 GCA_024763295.1 Anaerolineales bacterium | reverse complement strand
GGGGATTTCGTACCCGACTTCATTCTCGATAAACGCAACGATATTTTGCAGTTTTTCTTTTAGAAAGATGTGGTAGTCGTCTGTGAGAGCGTAGGCGGCAATTTTGCCTCCCCCCTCTGTCCCGTCGGACGTCTGGTGAAGAAACTGCTTCGCATCCCCCCAGTGGGGGGAGAAACTGCCCCTGTTTTGGGTTATGGTAGGTTGGTAGGGAAATGCTAAAACCAGAATCGATTGACATTCGGACAGAATCAATTTCGGGTCCGCGCGACGCGCACGGGCATCTTCACGCGCCAAATAATCCATAGACGCATGTCGCCCCGCATCCAACCAATCTTCATAGGTCGAGATGTGGGGCGGTCTTTCGCAAGAAGTAATTCCGGTGAGAATAAAGCCTTCGGCAGTAGCCTTAGCTTTGATTTTTAGGGCAAGGTTTTGGGAATCCATTTAGCGCACAACAATATCCACATAGAGCCATTCGCCAAAATTAATGCCCGCAGCGTTGACCATGCGCCAATAGCTTTGATATGTCCCCGCGGCTAATGGAGCGGAGAAAACCACCGTTACTTCGATTTCTTCATTGGGCGCAACCGGGGTATTGATTGCGCGCGCTTGCCCGTTCATATTTTCGCCATAGCCAAAAGCGATTTTGTAGCCCGCTTCCCATGTGCAGGTGCCGGTATTTTTAATGCGCCAGGTTTTTTCAAAGGCTTGTCCGGGCGCCATTTCGGTGCCATCCTGCACGCTGACATCTGCGACCCAAGCGGCGTTGTCGCAAAATTCGTCGGTGGGCGAGGCTTGAGGGGTGACGGTTGCCGTGGCGGTTGCGGATGGCGTCAGGGTTGGTGTTGCCGTAGGGACAGTGGATGTGGGGACAGGCGTGGCGGTTGTTTCTTGGGGAAGCGGCGTACTTGTGAGGGGCTGGGTCGGCGTGACGACGGCTGCGGTGCCCGTCAATTCGGCAACGACCGTTTTGGCTGCCATTGTGTAAATAGCGTTTACGTCCGTCGTTGGTGTGGCATCATTGGCTGACGTGCAGGCAGCACTGAAGAAGATTGCTAAAAAAGAGAGGAAGATGCCAAGTTTTTTCATTGTGGAAGAAAAATATGTCCCTGATAGGCACAAGCCCATCAGGGACATTAAGAACTTTGTACTATCTACTTTCCGTCAACGACTTTGATCCGTACACAGACGACGCCGCCGAAATAGACTCCGCGATCATTTTGCAGGATGAAGCAGGTTTCGTACGTTCCGTTATCCAACGGGGCGGTTAGATGAGCGCTAATATCGGCAACTTCGCCGGGCGCGGTAATGCGATTGCTTTTGTTGAATTCCCAAGCAGGGTTGGCTGCATCCAGCGGGTTTAGGTCGTTAGGACGGGTGCTATTGCTGGCAATGGGCACTAACATATAGCCTTCGTCCCATGTGCAGACTCCGTCGTTATAAATCCGCCAAATTTTTTCAAAATTTGTTCCGGCGGGCACTTCAGAATCATCGGGGTAATTTACGTCCAGTGGATCGCCGTAACGCATTGAATCACAAATTGGACCTTCAGGCGTATTCGCAATCGTCACAGTGGTTGCGATGGGGGTAATTGTAGGCACAGTGCCCGCTCCGGCGATTGCCGTTGGGCTGGCTGCATTCAATTGAATCAGCGTAGCTGTTGGCGGAATCACTTGCGTAGCGGTTGGGGGTGCCGGCGTGGGTGAGAATGCAATGGCTGTTTGCGTCATTTGTGCCGCGACGGTTTCGGCGGCAGAGGTGAAAATTGCCACGGGGTCAATGGTAGTTGGTTCGGCATTTTGTGCTGCAGGGGTTGTGTTATTCAACTCTGCAAAAACATCTGAGCCACAAGCAGAAAGGGTCAAGAGCAATATAAGCGAAAGTACGATAAACAAAATGTTTTTATTTTTCATCTGATTCTCCTAAGGGCTACGTTCGCCCGTTCGTGATAATGATTTTATTATAATCTACTCGTCCTTATGCTAAAACACTCTCTTCGCCGGAACCCCGAATAAAAATGGACGACCCTGATACCCGCTGAGAAAGCTCTCGCACGGCAACAAGATTCGGTTCTTTGGATAAATTGGATACTCCAATACGGGTAGGTAGTACGTTTTTACCTTGCTTCCGCACTATCCTTGGTGCGGGCTTCTCGCAAAAATCACCGCCGAAGACGGCGGTTGGAGCGCTTGGGCAAGATGCTTATTTTAAAATTATAATCCAGCCAGCCTTGTGCAAGAAAGCATCAAAAAAGGACTGCCTGTTTGGGCAGTCCTTTGTTTTTTACTGATTCGCGCCGGTTTGTACTTGTCCGGCTTGTAGCTGGGCAAGCAGGTCACGGGCGTCTTGCTCTTTTCCGGGGGGCAGGTATTCTGCGTTGATATTTTCCAGCACGAGCGGTGACGTGATATTCACACCGCCGGCGCCTGCAATTAATTGGGGCCAAGCCGATTCGATGGCGTAGGTTACATCCGGCTGAATGGTGGTGATGAGATTTCCGGTAATTTTCTGTGGCGGCAAATCGCTAACAACCAAAATGCCATTGCTGGCGAGATAAGTCATCAGCTCTTCAGTGGCGAGTTCGGGGGAGACGTACATCGTCTCTACCGATTTATTGATGAGGTAGTCGGCGTAGGCGGTGTATTCGTTGAGCGGGGTATCTTGTGGAATCTCAACATAGAGCGGGTACTCTTCATAGGGCGGATAGATGACCTGACAAATGCCGCAATAATATTCGTGCCCGGTGCGGAAGGCGGCTAACATTACCTGTCCAACGGGGTCGTCTTTGGGGATGATTAAGCCCGTGCGGTAGTCTTCAGTGACCATCGCGCCGATATATCCTGCCATAAATGCGGAAATATCGGGACGTTCTGTGTTGGCGAGGACGCTTAAGTTGCCGCCTGCCGTCAGATCGGGAATGTTGACCGATAGAAATTGCGCCTGCGGAGCTTGTGGGGCGAGTTCTGCCAAGCCGGGATCGGGCGGCAGCACAATCACCACGCGCAGCGCAGGTTCAAAATCTGCGACACTGAGCGTATTACGGACTTGGAAACGCATTCCGGCACTTTGGGCAAGGTTGTAGACTAAGGTTTGGTAGGCGTTTGAAATCTCTTGATCGAGATCGGCAGGGACAACGAGAATTGCCAGCGGAATTTCGGGCGTTGCAGTCGGTATCACCTCGGGTGCGGGCATTGGGGTTGGTGTCGGTACCAAGCCTTCTTGCACGGGCGTTTCGGCGGGCGCTTTCGCGCCGCATCCGCTCAAGAATAAGGTTGCAATCATTAGGTAAAGAAAAAATTTTCTCAGCATGGGTCTCTCTCCAGTTCAAATTTGTTGAATTTTACCCTTAAACAAGACATCCGAAGTGCTAGATCACACTTCGGATGTTCTGACGAGAAGTAGTTTGTGCTTATTTGGCAAGGATTTTGATTTGTTTGGGGCGAGCCGTTTCTACTTTGGGCAGGTTTAGGCTCAAGATGCCGTTTTTGATATTGGCTTTTACTTTGTCGGCATTCACTTCGGTCGGCAGGCGCAACGTACGCAGGAATTTGCCTTCGGGTAATTCGCGCAGCAGATGTTCGCCGTCGGAGGTTGCATATTCGCCTTCGATGCGGACGATGTTGTTGAGTACCTGAATATTCAGGTCGTCAGCGGTCAAGCCGGGGACAGCGGTCGTGACGATAAATTCGTTGTCTTCTTCGCGGACGTCCACGCGCAAAATATTGGCTTGTTCAACATTTTCTATGCCACGATAAACGTGAGGGCGGTAAGGGCGGATGTAGTAAGTCATTTTTTATCTCCTTTAGCTGAAGTAAAGAGTTGTGTTTATTTGAACTGTGCATAGTTTAGCCCGCGAAAATAAGAAAAATAAAAGAGGAAAATCGAAATTTTGTAAGAAACGGCTGAAAAGTATTCCCTTTCCCCAACGCCCCCTCATAAAAGATAAAATAGCCGCGAATTTACGCCAAGCTACGCCAAAAACATCTGAAAGCGCAAATTTTTAGCGAAGATTGGCTCATATTAACGGTTGAAAAGAGGCTTTAAACAATTGCTAAGATTTTTTGTTGCGCGGCGTTCGTTTTCTAATGAGAATCCAATCTGTGCCCGTTATAATGCTCGCATGTCAAAACGCTTCATTTTTTCCGCCCTTTTTGTGCTCAGTATCGTTGGCGGATATTTCTTTTATCAAAGTATGCGCTCCAGCGGCACGCGCTCGCTGCTGTTGATGCAGATTTTTCG
>JANTFU010000239.1 GCA_024763295.1 Anaerolineales bacterium | reverse complement strand
TCCTTCGGACATCTCCCCCCGAAGGGGGGAGAATCAGTCCCTTCCCCCTTCGGGGGAAGGTTAGGATGGGGGAACCCCCCTCAATAACCCCAGAAGCTGTTTTTCTTTGAGTCCGCTGGAAATCTGTATGTTATTTAATTTTCATTCCTAAATAAAATCACAACCAAAGGCGGTTGAATAATGAATGATGCCCTGATCAAATCCATGCTTGTCCTTGCAGACGTGGTTGAAGCCCGCGATCCCTACACAGGCGGGCATATTTGGCGTGTTTCCCAGTTCGCCAAGCTGCTGGCCATCAAGATTGGTTTGCCCGAAAAAGAAGCCGTTCAAATCAGCCTCGGCGGTTACCTGCACGACCTCGGCAAAGTCGCCATCCCAGACCACATCCTGCGCAAGGAAAGCCGCCTGAGCGATGATGAATATGCCATCATCAAAACCCACCCCACCGTTGGTAAAAAACTAATCGAAGCCCACCCGCTGGCAGATCTTGTTGTGAACGCCATTGCCGAGCATCACGAACGTCTTGACGGTCAAGGCTACCCCAGCGCGCTAACCGCCTCTCAAATCTCCCTGACAGCCAAAATCATCAGTCTCGTCGACGTGCTGGATGCGCTGACCAGCGCCCGTCCATACCGGCGCGAGATGCCGCTCCCCAAAGCCTTTTCCATTCTGGACGAAGGCAGCGGAACGCACTTTGACCCGGAGTTGCTCGGTCATCTTGAACAGTTGGGTGAAGAAGGGGATTTGTCCCACATCATCGGTCACAGCGCTGAAGGCATCCCCTTGGTGGAATGCCCCTCTTGCGGTCCCGTCATCGCCGTTCCACGCACCGCCCGCACAGGGGATAACGTCTTCTGCCGCGCCTGTGGCGGCAAGTTTATTCTGCACCAGCTAAACGACGGCTTTGTCCCGCAACGGGTAGGCAAAGCCTTTTCAGCGGTTGACTTACAGCATCATACGGAAACCGCAGCCATAGACGAACTTATGCGCGATTTTGCAGGGAAGTTTTAGGAAAAATGGGGCGGATGACCGTCCGCCCCTACAAAATTATTGTCCCAATTTCTCCCACGTTTTTCCCCCATCGTTTGTTCTATACAATTCATATTCGGTGAGCGCCCAACCTGTGTCGGCATCGACAAAATCAAGTTCGCGCAGGGTATCGTCGGGCAGCCAGTTTTCGGCACTTTGGTAGACCCAGGTTTTGCCGCCGTCGCTGCTAAAGTTGAAGACCATGCCGCCATCCCAGACAAAAATATCGTTCGGGGAGGCGATGCTGTAAAGCCCGTCCACGCCGAGTGGCTGCGTTGCTGTCCAGGTTTCGCCGCCGTCTTGGGATTGGTAGAAAACGGTAGCAAACTGCTCGCCGAACAACTGCACGGGCAAGGTTGCCAAGCCGCCGTCAAAGAAGCGTGGCGCGGCGGTGGATGTTTGGGCGTTTTCGTAGCCGCTGGGCAAATCCACTTTTTGTTCCGCCCAGCTAAATCCGCCATCCACTGAACGGTACAGCCAAATCACGCCGTCCATCGGCACGGTGCCGCCGATCCAGCCGTTTTGCGCGTCGCGGAAAGAAATTCCGTTTTTTATGCCGCTGAAGGGCAGCGTGTATTCGAAACCGGGTTCGTGGTAAAAGACGCGCGCGTAATCGCCACCGCTGTTTTGGGTTGTCCAAATCGAGACGCCCATCGAACCGGCGGCTGCGCCCATGTTGAAGAGCGCGTAGCCGTTATCGAGATCGGTAAAGCCGAAGTCGGCGCGTCCAAAAGGAACGCTGCGCCACTGCCAATTTGCGCCGCCGTCGAGGGTACGGAAAATCAGCCCGGCGTTAGGGCGGTCGACATCTTCGAGCAATATCCAGCCTGTTTTTTCGTCAAGAAAGAATGATTTGGCGTAAGCAGGATTGGATTGGATGTCTGTCGGCGTGACATCAAGCCAAGTTTCCCCGCCATCTTCAGTGCGCAGGATGACGCCTTCGGCTTGTCCCCAGCCGTTGAGCGGATCAAGCATCTCGATGTGAGTCAGGCGTGGGTTGGGCAGGGTCTCGAAACTCGGCGCAGTGGGTGTGGCGAGCGGCGCGGATTCGGCTACGGGGGCGTTGCTTTCAAGCGCGGCGGGTGCGCAGGCGCTGAGCAGGATCATGAGTAAAAGCAGAAGAGATAATTTTTTCATAACTTTTTTATATCACGAAAATGTGGATTGTCTGCGAAATATTTTGGGAGAATTTTGCAAATATCTCGCGCAAAGGCGCAGAGACGCAAAGAAGAAATCTTACGCCCTTGGTAACTTGGCGTTTTTGCGTGAGAAAACTTGAAAAGAATTTCTGCTATCCAAATCACAAAAGAAAAAAAGTTAACAAAAAACGCCGCCGAGGACGGCGGCTTGAGCAATTTGGATACGGCAATTATTTGCGCCAACGGACGATATTTTCTTCCTCATCATCCTGCTCTTCACGGCGCAGCGTTGGTAGAAGGCTGATCGCCATGAAGGGGCTTACTAAAACGAGCGTAATTACGGCAAGAATAGACATATCAACCTCCTTCGTATGATTTGTCTGATTCAACCCGCGTAGCATCCAAAAGTTCCTTACAAACGCCTAACAAGCTGTTTTTTCCTATTTTGGCTCAGAAATTGATCGTTATTCGCCGATTTTTATGGTCAAATAAGGACTATGTTATCTGACCTTCTCCTAATCAGCATTTTGATACTCGCCAACGGATTTTTCGCCGCGTCCGAAATGGCGCTCGTTTCTGCCCGCTCCGCTCGTTTGCAAACCAAAGCGGATGGTGGGGATAAGCGCGCTCGCGCCGCCCTGCGTCTGCAAGCCAACCCCGCTGAATTTCTTGCCACCGTACAAGTCGGAATCACGCTCGTGGGGACGCTGGCTTCCGCTGTGGGTGGTGTAGAGGCGGCGAAACGCATTGGACCGCAATTGGCGCGCATCCCGGCATTAGCGCCTTATGCCGAGCAGATCGCGCTAGGAATTATCGTTGCTGCGATTTCTTTCGCCTCCCTCATCTTTGGCGAATTGGTGCCCAAGCGCCTCGCCCTGCGCGACGCGGAACGCTTCTCTACCGCTGTTGTTGGCGTGATGGATTTTCTGACCAAAATTTTCAAGCTGCCCGTACAGTTCATTATTGGCTCAGCAGATTTTGTAATGAAATTCTTTGCTGACGGCAAGGGGGATGATGGAAATCTTAGCCCTGAAGAGATTGAAGTCCTCGTCCATCGCAGCGCCGCAGACGGGGTACTATTGCCCGTGCAAGCGCAAATTATCGAACGCGTTTTTGACTACGCCGATCGCGCCACCGCCGACGAGATGACGCCACGCCTCGAAATCGTTGCGCTGAAAGCCTCCACGCCCATCGCCGAAGCACTGGAAATTGCCAAAGAAAACGGCTACTCGCGTTACCCCGTTTACGAGAATGACATCGACGATATTCGCGGCTATATCCACATCAAAGACCTGATTTGGGCGGATGCCAAAAGCCATCTCGGCGAGCATCTGCGTCCGGTGGTTTTTATCCCTGCCGGGGTGACACTACCCGAAGCCTTTACCACGTTGACGCGCGCCGGTCAGCAAATGGCAATCATCATGGACGAGTACGGCGGTACACAGGGCTTGCTCACGCTTGAAAACATTCTCGAGGTGATTGTCGGTGAAATTGAAGATGAGCATAGCCCTATTACGCATGTTTCCAAGCAAGCGGCGGACGGCGAGTGGCTAATGGTCGGCAATGAACCCATCGCCGAAGTCAGCGAACGCTTAAAAATCGACTTTAATCCGCAAGGCGCATACCGCACGCTTGCCGGTTTCATTATCGCCGAGTTGGGTAATTTCCCCGCCAAGGGCGACTTTGTAATTTATGCAGGCTACCGCTTTATCGTCGAAGAAGTCGAACAATTCCGCGTGGTGAAAGTGCGCGTTTCTCCCGAAACTGAAACCGGATAATTCATATTACTCAGATGATTCCGCGAGGAGCATGCTCTTGCGACGAAGCGGTCTCATCGTTAGCAAAAGATTGCTTCGGCGATAAAGCTGCCTCGCAAAGTCATTTGAAATTTTAGTTTCCGTGTTTTATTGAGCCATGAATTATGCAAGAAAAAAGGCGGATGCTCAATCCAAGCATCCGCCCAACGTGTTAACCTTCCAACCTTCAAACCCTCTAACATTACTCCCCAATCCACTCCACAATCGTCGCTTCGCCCTGCCCGACGCCCACGCAGAGGGTTGCCAAGCCGTAGTAGGGTTTCT
>JANTFU010000238.1 GCA_024763295.1 Anaerolineales bacterium | reverse complement strand
TTGGTTGTCGAGTTCAAAACCCCTTTAAACGAAAGCAAATTGGTTGCAGGGATGGCTTCGCGGAAGAGCGAGAAGATGGGCGCACCGTCCATAACGGTGGATTCGTGCAGGAATTTGACGCCATTTTGACGGGCTAATTCCTGAAGCTCGGCATAAGCATGGACGACCGGTCCCTTATTCGCGGTGCAGACGTGCATTCCCAATCCCAGCGCTTTTTTGACGTAATCGATGGCAGGTTGACCGGTCTCGTGATTAACCGAGGTATTCTCAAAGAGCACATCCGCATTGCATTTTTCGATGAAATCTTCGGTATTGCTGACCAATTGCGAGGTCAAAATGCTAAGTGAACGCCCACTTTTAACAAGATCAAGCGCGCCGTAAAGATCAACGCCGTTCTGATTGACGAGCGAACCATGTCGTCCGGTGGCGATGCCTGTCACCGAAAAGGTGATGTCATATTTTTCTTTGAGTTCTTCTTTTTTGCGCAGCAGCAAAACCGCCAGAGCGCGTCCCACGTTGCCGAAGCCGAGTAATGCGAGTTTGTAGTGTGCCATATTTTCTCCAATCGTATTGATTCCGCGAGGCGCACGTTCTTGCGCCGAAGCGGTCTCACCATAATCAGGAGACTGCTTCAGCGATAAAGCTGCCTCGCAGAATCATTATCGTTATCGTTCGTTTGATGCCCGCTAGTATACCAGCCATGCTATAATTTTTAGCCCATCTTTTTGCTTTTTCTAGCCAAAGGAGCTTGCATGTACGACCCGAAAAAGATTGCTGAACTAAAAGAAAGTATCGCTAAATGGGAAGAAGGAACGCTTAAAAAATCTATTTCCCGCTTTCCTGAGAGACAGGATCGTTTCATCACGACATCATCGGAGGAGATTAACCGGCTTTATACGCCTGCCGACCTGCCGGACTTCGACTACGAACGTGATTTGGGCTTGCCCGGCGAATACCCCTTTACGCGCGGCGTTCATCCGACGATGCACAGGGGCAAGTTATGGACAATGCGTATGTTCGCCGGATTTGGTACCGCTGAAGAGACGAACGCCCGCTTCAAGTATCTGCTCAACGAGGGGCAAACGGGACTCTCAATCGCCTTCGATCTCCCGACCCTGATGGGCTACGATACCGATGCGCCCGAATCTCTGGGCGAGTTCGGTAAATGCGGCGTGGGGATTTCGTCGCTGCGCGATATGGAAATTCTGCTCGATGGCATTCCTTTGGATAAAGTTTCGACGAGTATGACCATCAACTCGCCCGCGGCGATTATCTGGGCGATGTATATCGTGGCGGCTGAAAAGAAGGGCGTTCCGCGTGCCAAACTGCGCGGCACAATCCAAAATGATATTTTGAAAGAATATATTGCCCAAAAAGAATATATTTTCCCGCCCGAACCTTCGATGCGCCTCGTGACCGACACGATCGAGTTTGGCACAACCGATATGCCGCTCTGGAATACGATTTCCATCTCCGGCTACCATATCCGCGAAGCAGGCTCAACCGCCGCACAGGAACTCGCTTTCACGTTGGCGGATGGCTTTGAATACGTCCGCTGGGCGCTGGAGCGTGGTCTCGACATCGACGATTTTGCACCGCGTCTCTCGCTCTTCTTCAACTCGCACAACGACTTCTTCGAGGAGATTGCCAAGTTCCGCGCCGCACGCCGCATCTGGGCACGCGAGATGAAAGAGACCTTTGGTGCAAAGAATCCGCGCTCATGGCTGATGCGCTTCCATACCCAAACGGCGGGCGCATCGCTGACCGCTCAACAACCTGAAATTAACATCGTGCGCGTGGCAATTCAGGCGCTGGCGGGCGTACTCGGCGGCACACAATCACTGCACACCAATAGCCTTGATGAAGCCCTTGCGCTACCCTCGGCAGAAGCAGTTACCATTGCGTTGCGCACGCAGCAAATCATTGCTGAAGAATCGGGCGTGACGAATACCATCGACCCGCTCGGCGGCTCTTTCTTCGTCGAAGCACAAACCAACCGCATCGAAGCGCAGGCGTATGATTATTTCCGGCGCATTGAAGATTTGGGCGGTATGTTGCCCGCGATCGAAAAAGGCTTCTTCCAAAGCGAAATCTCGGATGCCGCCTATCACTACCAGCGCGAAATCGACGAAAATGTGCGCCGCATGGTCGGCGTGAACGCTTACAAGGATGAGAAACCGATCAATATTCCCATCTTGGAGTTTGATCCCGAAGGTGAAGCCAAACAAATCGCGCGCCTGAACGAAGTTCGCAAGACACGCAACAACGAGAAGGTGCAGCAGAGCCTTGCCCGTCTGCGCAAAGCCTGCGAAGGCAGCGAAAACACGATGCCCTTCATCATCGACGCAGTGCGCGAATATGCCACGCTCGGCGAGATTGTGAACGTGATGAAGGATGTTTTCGGCACCTACGAAGAGCCGACGTGGATTTAATCTTAGAAAACTGGGGGATTAAAATCAAACGTAAGTTTTCAGGAAAGAGGAAAGAAGAAAGACGATATTTCCTCTTTCTTCTTTCCTCACATACAGGTTTTAATCTTTTATTTGGAATGTCTGTCTATGGATGGGGGATTTGCTCAATTTTTGGATGGCTGCACGATGGGCTTTGGTACCGTATCCTTTATTACGGGACAATCCATAGCCCGGAAATTGGTCGTCGAGTAGACGCATGTGGGCATCCCGCGCTGTTTTCGCCAAAACGGACGCGGCAGAGATGGTCAGCGAGCGCATATCGCCTTTGACGAAGTGTTCTTGCGGGAGGTCAATATCGGGAAGTTTTAGGTAGTCGGTAATTAAGTAATCAGGAATCAGAGATAAGGAATCAGTAGCACGTTTGGCAGCTAGGCGCGTGGCAGGCAGGATGCCGATCTCGTCGATCTCGGCGGCGGTGGCGAATCCGATGCCATAGGAAACGGCAATCTCTTTGATGAGCGGCTCGAAGCGTTCCCGCTGCGAGACAGTCATCTGCTTGGAATCACGCACACCAGCCAAAATCCGCGTGCGTTCCGGCTGGGCAGGGAGGATGACAGCCGCCGCGTAAACGGGACCTGCTAAAGCGCCGCGTCCAGCCTCGTCTATCCCGGCGATATGCGCCCAGCCTGCATCCCAGAGACGTTGCTCAATAGATAGATCAGGGTATTTGGGCAGGCTGGAAATGTCGAACTTTTTGCGGGGCATGGGTTTGAAACGTAAAACGTGATGCGTGAAAGAGGAACTTACGTTTCACGTTTCACGTTTTGCGCATAAAGTCCCTTACGGGCATTGCCGCGAATTTTTAGAATGTCGAGAAACATGCGCCATGAATCGCGCAGAACATTGATTTTGCTCTCGTCGCGGTAATACCAAGGGATTGGCAGTTCGACGATCTTGTAACCGCGCATTTTGGCAATGTAGAGAATTTCGACATCGAATGCCCAGCCGTCGATGGTTTGATGGCGGAAGAGATCTTCGGCAACTTCGGCTTTGAAGCCTTTGAAGCCGCATTGGGTATCGTGAATATCGGGCAGGGCGAGCGCACGGATGATGAAGTTGAAAACCCGGCCCGTTAGGTGGCGTTGATGTGGTTCATCGTAGCGGACAGCGCCTTCGACTTCACGCGAGGCGATGACAATATCGGTGTCGTTATGCGGCGGGATAAAGCGCGCGACTTCTTCGATGGGCATGGAGAGATCGGCATCACAAAAGACGCGATATTTGCCGCGTGCTTTTAACATGCCGTATTGAACTGCTTTGCCCTTGCCTCTTTGCGTGCTTTGGAAGACGTAAAGATTTTTGAAAGCTGTACTAATCTCTTGCGCAACCGTGTAGGTACGATCGCTGCTACCATTTTCAATGACGATCACTTCGGCTTGATAATCTTGCTGTGCTAAAAAAGAGAAGACCTGCTCCAACGTGTGGGGCAGGCGGTTTTCTTCGTTATAGGCGGGGATGATAATTGATAAATAGGGAGTAGACATTTAGAGAGAAAGAAGCGCAACGATGGTAATCACAATCAACATCAGCGCGACGAAAGCTGCCATAGCGGCAAGAATTAGTAATTGTTTATTCGTCATGCCGAAGAGACCCCGCTGGGGGGCTTTGCGGCGTTTTTGGGCTGCGGGGCGCGGAGCGGGAGCTTTGTCTGCAACGGGCGCGGGAGGCAGTTCCGCTTCGGTTTCTGTGCCGTCATTGAAGGAGAAGCCAAGGTCGTCGGGGTTGTTGTCGTTTGCGGTGGAGGGGTTTTCCGCATCGAAATCATGGAAGGAATCTTCCGGGGCG
>JANTFU010000237.1 GCA_024763295.1 Anaerolineales bacterium | reverse complement strand
ACGCAACACGTTTTACGTTTCACTTTTTACGAGGAGTATTATGCCAGCAGCAGAAATTATTACCATCGGAACCGAGATTCTTCTCGGCGAAATTGTAGACACCAACACGCGCTACATCGCACGCAATTTGCGCGATTTGGGCGTGGATATTTATCGCACAATCACCATTGGCGATAACGTCCAGCGGATTGCGCAGACCATTCGCGACTCCATGCTGCGCGCGGAAATCATCATCACGACGGGTGGGTTAGGACCTACCGTCGATGACCCCACGCGCGAAGCCGTCGCTATCGCCGCCGGTGTGGAAACTGAATTCCGTGAAAATTTGTGGGAACAGATTGCCAAACGTGTCACGCTCTACGGGCGCAAACCCAGTGAGAACCAAAAACGCCAAGCATACGTGCCACAGGGCGCGATTGGTCTCGAAAACACCGTTGGTACCGCGCCGTGCTTCATCGTTGAGTATGAAGTGCTTATCCCGCTTGGCGAGGGCAAGGGCGTGCGCAAGGGCGCCATCATCTCGTTGCCCGGCGTACCGCGTGAAATGGAAACCATGCTCCACAAGGATGTGATCCCTTATTTGCAGGAGCGTTTCACGCTCGACGAGATTATCAAAGTGCGCGTACTGCACACCTCCGGTATGGGCGAGGGCAGCATTGATGAGAAGATCGGCGATCTTGAAGAATTGCAAAATCCCACTGTTGGGTTGGCGGCGCACACAGGCGTGGTTGATATCCGTCTGACGGCGAAAGGCAAAACCGAAGAGGGCGTCAATGGCATGTTAGCGGAGGTCGAAGCCGATATCCGCCAAAGGCTGGGCAGCGTGATTTTTGGCACCGATCAAGATACATTGGCGGGCGTCACGCTCGATGCGGTCGAAAAACGGGGCTGGAAGGTCGTCACGCTCGAATCCGGTCTCGACGGGCGCTTATCCCGCCTGCTGCGCAAAGCCGAACATCCCAATTTGCTTGCCACTGAAAACGCGACTCTTGCGCAGGGCGCGCTTCAGGCTGCGCTGCGCGAGTTGCGCGAAAAACACAATGCCGAAGCTGCGCTGGGCATCGCCTTTTTCCCCGGCGAAGGTGAGCAGCGAGCCGAAGTCTTGCTCATCACGCCGGACGGCGAAAAATCGCGCGACCTGCGCTACGGCGGGCATCCGCAAAACGCGCTTAGTTGGGCACCAAATATCGCCATCAACATTTTGCGGCGAGCTGCGGAGGAATGACAAAAAAAGGGAAGGGGATACCGCTCTGGCTGGTAGCGATTTGGGCGGTTAATTTTCTGGGATTGTTCGCCCTGATTGTTTATCTGCTCTTTGGGCAGCGTGACGCGGCGGCACACGCCCAGCCCTTGCCTGATTCCGCTGTGGCGGGCGTCGTGCCGACCCAAACCGCGCCCGCCAACCCCGCGCCGACCGCTTTTTTGCCGCCCACGCAGTATATTTTGCCGACCGTTACGTCCAACCCGCGCAGTACGCTGATTGTGGGTACCACGCCCACCCCGCCGAGTATTTCCATTGAAGTTGCCAGTCGTCATCAAATCGTGATCGGCTACTCGGTGGAGGGGCGTCCGCTCGAAGTCTATCGCTTTGGGCAGGGCGCGCGCGAACGCCTGATTGTGGCAGATATTCACGGCGGCTACGAATACAATACCGCCGACCTTGCCGATGAACTGATCAATTATCTCGACGAGCATCCGGAAGCCATTCCCAGCGACATTACGCTCTACATTTTGCGCAGTCTGAACCCGGATGGCTACGCTCGCGCCCACGACATCAACGGGCGTGCGAATGCCAACGGCGTTGACCTGAACCACAATTTCCCGTATCAATGGAAAGAAGACTGGAACCGCGATGGCTGCTGGAGCTATCTCTATCTGACAGGCGGTACGCATCCGGCTTCCGAGCCGGAGACGTTAGCGTTGATGAGCTTTATCTCCACGCATAATTTTGAAGCGCTTATCAGCTATCACAGCGCCGCGATGGGCATTTTTGCGGGTGGCTTGCCGCCTTTTCGCCCCTCCGAAGATTTGGCGAAAACGCTCAGTCGCGCCAGCCGTGCTTATCAATATCCGCCGCTCCAAACCGGCTGCGAATATAGCGGTAATCTGACCGATTGGGCATCAAACGTCAAGGGCATTCCCGCCGTTGATATTGAGCTAAGAAATCATCGCGACACCGATTTTGACATCAATCTGCGTGTTTTAGATGCGTTTCTGGCATGGCAGCGGTAAACGGATTGCGTTTCAAAAAAGAACCGAATGCCTGATAAAATCAGAACGCAACGAACCAACGATTCAACGAAAAACGAGAAATTGATATGACTACCGATACCCAAAAAGTAATTTACTCAATGGTGCGCGTCGGGCGCGTCCATCCACCCAATAACCGCCGAGTTTTGCGTGATATTTCGCTCGGCTTTTATTACGGCGCAAAGATCGGCGTGCTTGGTCTGAACGGATCGGGTAAATCCACCTTGCTGCGTATCATGGCAGGCGTTGATCAAGACTATACAGGTGAAATTCACCCTAGCCCAGGATACACCGTCGGCTACCTCGAGCAGGAGCCGCAACTCGATGAATCTAAAACCGTCATCGAAATCGTCAAAGAAGCCGTCCAGCCCATCGTGGACGACCTTAAGCGTTTCGACGAAGTTAACGAGGCATTTGCCGATCCGGACGCAGATTTTGACTCTTTAATCGCCGAACAAGCCAAACTTCAGGATCGGCTCGATCACGTCGATGCTTGGAATCTGGATTCGCGGCTGGAACTGGCGATGGGCGCGTTGCGCTGTCCCCCATCCGATACGCCTGTCAAAATTCTCTCCGGTGGGGAACGCCGCCGCGTCGCCCTGACCCGCCTCTTGCTCACGGAACCCGATATTCTTCTCCTGGACGAGCCGACCAACCACCTCGACGCCGAGTCGATTGCCTGGCTGGAGCATCATCTTAAAAATTACAAGGGGACGGTCATCGCCGTGACCCACGACCGCTACTTCCTCGACAACGTCGCCGGCTGGATATTGGAGTTGGATCGCGGCTACGGCATTCCGTGGGAAGGGAATTATTCGTCTTGGCTGGCGCAAAAGGAAGAACGCCTGCGCCTTGAAGAAAAGGCGGAAAGCAAACGCCAGCGCACGCTGAAGCGCGAGTTGGAATGGATCAATATGTCGCAGAAGGCAAAGCAGTCCAAGGGACAGGCACGTGTAAATGCCTACGAAAAACTGCTCTCACAAGAGACCGAAGAGCAGCGCCGCGACCTTGAAATTTACATCCCGCCGGGACCGCGCTTGGGCGATATTGTGATTAATTTGGATGGCATTACGAAGGCTTTTGGCGAAAAGCTGCTCATCGACGATTTTAGCGCCCAAATTCCGCCCGGCTCGATTGTGGGCATTGTGGGACCGAACGGCGCGGGCAAATCGACGTTGCTGAAGATGATCACGGGCGAACTCAAACCCGATGCCGGGACGATCAAAATTGGCGAAACCGTGCAACTGGCGTATGTTGACCAAGCCCGTTCTCTCAACCCCGAAAAGACCGTTTGGGAGGAAATCTCTGGCGGCGCAGAGACGCTCACCCTCGGCGAGCGTACCATCAACTCGCGCGCCTACGTTTCCAGCTTCAACTTCTCCGGCACCGACCAGCAGAAAAAAGTCGGCGTGCTTTCGGGCGGGGAACGCAACCGCGTCCACACCGCCAAGATGCTCACCGAAGGCGCAAATGTCATTCTGCTCGATGAACCGACCAACGACCTTGACGTCAACACCCTGCGTGCCCTCGAAGAAGCCATCGAGAATTTTGCGGGCTGCGCGATTGTCGTCAGTCACGACCGCTGGTTTCTTGATCGCATCTGTACGCATATTTTGGCGTTTGAAGGCGATTCTCAGGCGAGGCTTTTCTTGGGAAATTGGTCTGATTATGAAGAAGACTATCACAAGCGCTATGGCAGGTCGGTCGATGTGCCGAAGAGCGTCAAGTACAGAACCCTGAAACGCGAGTAATTTTGTCTTTTAAAGATTTAAGGCTTTTGCCTTGAAAAATCAGGGTTAAAAACGTATTTCGTATTGCGTAATTCGTAAATTTTAGAGACTTACGCAATGCGAAATACGCAATACGAGCTAAAAACACCTTCAAACGAAGGGATTTTAGCCTTATGGGAAAATTGGCGAAACTACTAAGGAACGCGAATTAAATAACTTACAAATCTTGTTTTCGATGATTTATGGGGAAGCCCCCTTCTGTCCTTCGGACATCTCCCCCCGAAGGGGGG
>JANTFU010000236.1 GCA_024763295.1 Anaerolineales bacterium | reverse complement strand
GTGGTTTGGCAGATTTTCTTCTTTAACCTTGTGGTGAAATATGGCGTGACGTTGGTCAGCTTGCCATTAATCTATTTGGTGCCGGATAGGGAGTAAGGAACGAGAATTAATAATAGACCTCTTGCATAAGTGTTCTAGCCGCCGTCTCCGGCGGCGATATTTGTGAGAAACCCGCGCCGAGGACGGCGCTGGGAGCAGGAGAAAAATAGACTTTTGCAAGAAGTCTAATTAAATAATAGGCAACGTTCTGCCAGTTCTTGAGCGGCAGGCGATAGTTGTTGAGCCTGAAGTCGAAGGGGTGGCGTTTCCTGCGAATCGCCCTTCGACTATGTATTCTCTAGCGTTCAGTGCTCCGCTCAGGGACTGAAAATTTGCGCTTTATTTAATCGTTGTGCCTTGGTACTACCCCGCATGGATTGCGGCAATCGCCTGACGTGCCAACTTCGAGATTTCACGGTTATCGCGTTTGGCAGCCAGTTCGTTTAAGACGGGTAGCGCGCGTTGATCTTTAAGTGCGCCGAGCGCCTTTACCGCCGCTGCACGGATATTCTCGTTCGCGTCCACCAATTCCGGCAGCAGTAATTCGTAGGCATTTCTACTGCCGATTTTTGTAATGCTCTCGATAGCTTTCAGATTCAGCCATTCGGTCGGGCTTTTCAGTGCTTCAGTGAAGATCGGTAAAGTTTCTTCGCCATACGCTACAAGTGCGTCCGCCGCCATGCTGGCGACGTCATAATTCGGGTCGTAAAATGCCATTTCAAGCGGCTCAATTACGCGTGGGTCTTTGAGTGGAGCAAGCAGCGATATTGCAAAACGGCGTGTGGTCGGCTCCTGCGCAGACATGGCTTTGGCAAGCGGTTCAAAGGCGGCTGTCCCAAATTGGGCGATCGATGCCAGCAGAACCTTGATTGCGTCATCGCGTCCATACCACCAAAACGAATCGTGGAGCGCCTCGACGAGATAGGGCACAACAAGGGGGCTTTCTGTATCTGCTAAAACTTGTGCAGCGGCTTGTCTCACGGCAATCTCCGGATCAAGTAACAAGTCTGCCAAATTCAGATAGGTGGACGGATCTTTGAACATGCCGATAGCTTGCGCGACGGCAATGCGCACATCGGGGTCTTCATCGTTGAGCATGTTGAGTAGTTGTGGTAGTGCGCTCGCATCGCCGAGCTTGCCCAGCGCCAAGGCTGCCGCGCCCCGCAGCTTGTAATTTTTGCTCGATAAAATTTGCAGAAAAACCGGCAGTGTGGACGGATCGCCAATCTCGCTCAAAATGCTTACAGCATGGATTTGGACGGTTGCTTCCCCTGTGCGGATTGCCTCTGTTAGGGCTGGGATGGCAGCCAAGCCGATGTGCACCAAAATTTGCGGGGCAAACTTGCTCAGGGCTGGGTCATTGCTTTCAAGCGCGGCAACCAAACCCGAAGCCGCGTCCGCCCCGAGTTGAATTAGTTGACGCGCGGCAGCATTCCGTTTCGCGTGATCGCTCTCACGCAGCATCCCGATTAGTCGTTTTACGTCCAGTTCTTGTTTTTTGTCTGCAAACCAAGCCATAATTCTCTCCACAGTGCGCTCTTCATGTCATAATGCCTTTATTTTACAACGATTTCGCTCTCGTGATATGATCGCGTTATGTCTCACGCGCTTTATTTCCATATCCCCTTTTGCGTACATCGTTGCGCTTACTGCGACTTCAATACTTATGCCGGTCAGGATGCCCTCATTCCCGCCTATGTGGATGCGCTCGTGCGTGAAATCGAGTTGGTTGGGCAGAGTAGACCTCTCACAGCCAAGACTATCTTCTTTGGCGGCGGCACGCCTTCGCTACTGACCGTTGCACAATTTGAGAAAATTTTTACTACAATTCGCGCCAATTTTTCGCTTGCGCCGAATGCCGAAATTTCGCTCGAAGCTAATCCCGGCACGCTCACCCGCGATTATGTGCAGGGCTTGCACGATGTCGGTTTTAACCGCATTAGCATGGGGGTTCAATCTACGCATCCCGACGAGTTGCGGATGCTCGAACGTATTCACACTTATTCGGATGTGGTGGATGCAGCCCTTGCGGCGCGAAAAGCAGGATTTGAGAACCTGAGCTTTGACCTGATCTACGCCCTGCCGGAGCAGACGCTCGCACGTTGGCAGGCTACCGTCAAATTGATTCTTGGTTTGAAACCCGAACATCTCTCGTTATATGCCCTCACCCTCGAACATGGGACACCCTTTGGACGTTGGGCGCAACAGGGCTTGCTTCCCATTCCCAACCCTGATCTGGCAGCGGATATGTACGAGTGGGCAAGCGATTTTCTTGAAGAAAACGGCTTTCAACAATACGAAATTTCTAATTGGGCGAAAAAAATACCCAAAAACCTGACAGGTCTCAAAGACCTTTCAGGTTTCGATGCCTACGAATGCCAACATAATCTCCAATATTGGCGCAACCTGCCCTATCTCGGCTTTGGCGCGGGCGCGCACGGTTACGCAACCGGGACGCGCTACTCGAACGTTTTACGCATCCAAACCTATATAGACCGCTTAAGTAAAACGAGCGCAAAAGCGAACTTTCCGCTCTCGCCCGCAGCAGTCAGCAAGCATCTCGTTGAGCGAGAAGAAGCCATGCAAGAACACATGATGATGGGGCTACGCCTAACGCACGAAGGCGTAGATGCACAAATTTTCAAAAAACGCTTTGGGGCGGATTTGATTGATGTTTTCCGCAATGAAATTGATGAGTTGATGAAGTTTGGTTTACTGGAGTGGGTGGAAAACGAAACTTCCGAAGTTTCAAAAACTTCGGAAGCCTTAAGATTGACAAAGAAAGCCCGTCTTCTGGGCAATCAGGTCTTTAGTCGTTTTGTGGGGTAATTATTTCGTCGCTTGCTCGTAAGTATAGCCAGCCCCCAGAACCTTTTTCTCCTGCCATTCAGCGCCCACAATTTGCAAGCCAATTGGCAAGCCCTGGCTGTCCATGCCGCACGGTACGGATAAAGCCGGTAGTCCGGTCAAATTGAAGGGCGCGGTGAAGCGTGTCAGCAATTTGGCTTGTTCAACGGCATCGGGTCCTTCGATGGGCGGGGCGGTGACAGCTGTGCTGGGCAAAATTAGCAAATCATATTTTTCAAAAAAGCGCGCCATGCGCCGCTTCATTTCGGTCTGTGTGCGACGGGCGCGCGCGTATTCTGTGCTGGTATAGGCTGCGCCCATGCGCAGACGCCGCAAAACATCTTCGCCGTAAACTTCGGGCGTGGCGTTCATGCGTTCGTGGTGGTAAGCCGCGCCGTCAGCGGGCGTCATTAATCCGTTTGCGCGCGCGGCTTCGGTCAGCCAGTTGAAGTTGACGCTTTCGACCGTTGCACCTAAATCTTCAAAAACGGATGCGGATTGACGCACGGCTGCTGCCACTTCAGGATTGGCAAAATCCATGTAGCCCTCTTCGGCGAGCGCGATGCGTACGCCTTTTAGACTGGTTTCCGTTATTTCAGCATAATCTTGAAGAGGGGTATTTACCGTTGTTGGCTCGTCCGCATCGTAGCCAGCCATCACGTTGAGCATTAGCCCCGCATCCAGCACGGAGCGCGTCATCGGTCCCGCGTGGTCGAGATTCCACGAGAGCGGCATGATTCCGCGCAAGCTGATGCGCCCGTAAGTCGGCTTCAACCCGACCACGCCACAAACCGACGCCGGAATGCGGATCGAGCCGCCCGTATCCGTGCCGAGCGCGGCGGGACACATTTGTGCTGCCAGCGCTGCCGCCGATCCGCCCGATGAGCCGCCGGCAATACGGCTTGTGTCGTGCGGATTGTGCGTCGCGCCGTAATGCGGGTTGACGGTGGTCACGCCGAGCGCGATCTCGTGTGTGTTGGTTTTGCCGAGCAGAATCATGCCTGCATTCTTTAAGCGCATAACCACTTCCGCATCCGCGTTGGGAATATCATCTGCGCGATACGATGTGCCGCCGGTTGTGCGGATGCCTGCTGTATCGTATAAATCTTTTGCGGCAAAAGGGATGCCCAAGAGTGGTGGCATTTCGTTGGCGGTACTTTTCATTTGCAAGGCTTCTGCGGCTTTGGCTTCTTCGATGGCTTGCTCTGCGGTGACGGTGATGAAGGCGTTGATCGTCGTCTCCCGCTGTTCAATTTGGCGGAGACAAGCCTCCACAAGTTCGAGCGGGGAGAGTTTCTTTTGACGGATTAGGGTTTGGGCTTCGTGGACTGTCAGGGTGTGGAGTTCAGTCATGGGATTCCCTTCCTGTGAATTTGCGAGGCAGTTCTTCCG
>JANTFU010000235.1 GCA_024763295.1 Anaerolineales bacterium | reverse complement strand
AAGAGCCTGTCAAGAAAAAACTGCTGCCTCTCGAAGTCGAAGATGGCGATGAATTGGTACAAGAATACGGAAAAAGCCAGGGACCATCGGCAGCCTATATTTATGAGCCGGATGCCGATGAAATCCTAAGTGAAATCATCCCGCGCTTTACCGCCCTTCAGGTCTATCAGGCGATTCTCGAATCGCTCGCAAGTGAACATGCTGCGCGTATGGTTGCCATGCGCAACGCAACAGACAACGCTCACGAATTGGTCGGCGCGTTGCAATTGGAATACAACAAGGTTCGTCAGCAAGGCATTACTGGCGATATTCTGGATATTGCTGGCGGCGCAGAAGCGCTCGCCCAGTCATAGGAAATAACGGAGGCAATTATGGCGAATACTGGTCGCGTAGTACAAATTCAAGGCGGTGTGGTTGACGTAGAGTTTGCAGACGGACAACTCCCCCAACTTTTTGAAGCAATTACCATCGAGCGTGAAAACCAAGAACCGCTCGTTTTAGAAGTCCAGAAACACTTGGGCGATAACTGGGTACGCACTGTAGCAATGGATGCAACGGATGGGCTTCAGCGTGGTGCTGATGCCGTAGCCAGTGGCAACCCGATTATGGTGCCCGTTGGTTTGGCAACGCTCGGACGCATCTTCAACGTGCTCGGTCAACCCGTAGATGGTGCCGGTGAACTGGATGCTGAGGCTTACTATCCCATCCATCGTAAAGCCCCTTCCTTCGCTGAGCAGGCAACCAGCGTTGAAATTTTCGAAACCGGCATTAAAGTCATCGACTTGATCGCCCCCTTCACCAAGGGTGGTAAAACCGGTATCTTCGGCGGTGCTGGCGTGGGCAAGACGGTGGTCATCACCGAACTGATCTCATCCATTGCCCGTGTTCACAAAGGCAACTCCGTTTTCGCCGGTGTTGGCGAGCGTACCCGTGAAGGGACCTCCCTCTTCCGCGAAATGCTCGAATCCGGTGTTATGAAAGACACCGTGATGGTCTTCGGGCAGATGAACGAGCCTTCGGGCGTGCGTCTGCGCGTGGCGCTCACCGCTCTCGCTATGGCGGAATTCTTCCGCGATCAGGGCAAGGACGTGTTGCTCTTTATCGACAACATCTTCCGCTTCACGCTCTCTGGCGCAGAAGTATCGGCGTTGCTTGGACGTATGCCCTCCGCTGTGGGGTATCAGCCGACTCTTTCCACTGAAATGGGTGAGTTGCAGGAACGCATTACCTCCACCCGCACCGGCTCAATTACCTCCATGCAAGCTGTCTACGTTCCCGCCGATGACTATTCTGACCCCGCGCCTGTAGCCACCTTTACACATCTTGATGCGACCATCGCGCTTGAGCGTGCCATCGCAGAAAAAGGTATTTACCCCGCAGTCGATCCGCTGACCTCCACCAGCCGTATTCTTGACCCGAACATCGTCGGCGAAGAACATTATCGCACGGCTCGTGAAGTTCAGCAGGTGCTCCAGCGCTACAAAGACCTGCAAGACATCATCGCCATTCTCGGTGTGGATGAACTCAGCGAAGACGACAAACTGCTCGTTTCCCGTGCGCGTAAGATCGAACGTTTCTTCTCACAGCCTTTCGTGACGGCAGAACAGTTCACCGGTGTCCCCGGCATCTACGTCCCGCTCAAAGAAACCATCCGCTCCTTCCGCGAAATTTTGGATGGCAAACACGATGACCTGCCCGAACAAGCCTTCCTGATGGTCGGTACCATTGACGATGTGGTTGCCAAAGCCAAAGAGATGGCTGAAACCGCCTAAGTTAGCGAATAGCATGAAAAAGCCGATGCAGCGATTAAACTGCATCGGCACAGGTTTTATAAGCATTAGAAAAGGAAGCTAATATGCCAATTCGCTGCGAAATTGTTTCTCAAGACCGCCCGATCTACGCAGGTGATGTGGACATTGTCGTCATCCCCGGCGCGGATGGCGTTATGGGTATTTTGCCCAATCACGCCCCCGTACTCACCACGCTGAACTATGGCGTTATTCAGGTGCGTACCGGTGAAACCGAAGAGAACTTCACCGTTGCCGGTGGGGTTGCCGAAATCCAGCCGACGATTGTCACCATCCTTGCCGATCGCGCCGAAAATGTCGAAGAAATCGACATTGAACGTGCCGAAGCCGCACAAAAACGCGCCAAAGAATATATGGAACAAGGTCCACCACCGGATTCTGACCGTTATTTGGCAATGGCGGCAGCGTTGCGCCGCTCCAATTTGCGTTTGGAAGCCGTCAAACGCTACCGCAAGGGACAAAAAGCCTCTTCGCATCTGACAGAAGAATAAAATGGCAGCCCTTTTTTCCAAGGAACTGGGCATTGACCTCGGAACAATGAATACTCGGCTCGCGGACAGCACGCAAGTGCTGGTCAACGAGCCGACTATTGTTGCAATTGAAGTCGATGATGAACGCGGTGCCGAAAAACTCGTCTCCGTTGGGCAAGAAGCCCTCAATATGCTTGGGCGCGTGCCCGACAATATTGAAGTGGCGCGTCCGCTTAAAAATGGTGTCATCGCCGATTATGTGGTCACTGAATCCCTGCTTTCTTACTTTTTACAGCGCGTCAGCGGTTCGATGCGCATTTTTCGCCCGCATGTGATGATTTCGGTGCCTTATGCGGTTACCAGCGTGGAGCGGCGTGCGGTTTACGAAGCCGCCCTTGAAGCGGGCAGCCGTGAAGTGCATCTTATTCAACAGACGTTGGCAGCCGCGCTCGGTGTTGATCTGCCAATTGGTGCGCCTTCAGGCAATATGGTCATCTCGCTAGGCGGTGGCGCAACCGAAGCCGCTGTGATGGCGATGTACGGCATTGTTTCTGCTGAAACCTTGCGCGCGGGTGGGCTTGATCTTGACGAAGCCATCATCACCTATGTGCGCCGTAAATATGGCGTTTTGCTCGGTCAGCAAACCGCTGAACAGTTGAAAATCCGCATTGGCGCGGCTGTGCCGCAAGATCAGGAACAGAGCATGGAAGTGCAGGGGCAAGATCAGGTGACCGGATTGCCGCGCCCCGTGACCCTGACAACCGGTGAGATTGTGGAAGCTCTACAAGACCCCCTCAAAGATGTGGTCGAAACCGGTCGGCGCGTCTTGGAACGCACGCCCCCTGAGCTTGTTTCCGATATTATTGACCGGGGTGTTGCGCTTTGTGGTGGCGGTGCGTTGCTCCGCGGCATCGACAAGTTGCTGACCAAATCGCTGGGTATCCCCGCCTATTTGGTGGATAATCCCCTCTCGTGCGTTGTTGAAGGCACTGTGCGTGGGTTGGAGCTTTATCCCGTCCTACAGCGTAACCTGCCCAAGGTCTAGTGCGAAGCGCGTATCTTAAATAAAAAAAATCGGAAGTCTCAAAGACTTCCGATTTTTGCTTAATCCAGATAATACGTCATCCATTGTAAATGCGTGGCGGGGTCGATATATTGCACTCGCACCCCTTCAGGGACGTTAATGCAGATGGGGGCGTAATTGAGAATGGCATGAACATCGGTTTTGGCAAGTTCGTCGGCTACGGCTTGCGCATAATCTGCGGGGACAGCAATCATGGCAATTTTTACGTCCGCGGCTTTGATGGCTGCGACCATTTCGCTGGTATCTTGAATGGTGAGGTTGCCGATTTTTTTTCCGACTTTTTCGGGATTGTTATCAAACGCCAGCGTAACTTGAAAGCCTCGATCTAAAAAGCCCTGATAATTGGCAACGCCATGACCAATATCGCCCATCCCGATAATTGCTACATCCCAAATGCGATCCACTTTGAGAATCTCGCGTAGTTTTTCGCTCAGAAATTTGATATTGTAGCCGGTACCTTGTTTGCCAAATTCGCCGAATTGAGAAATATCCTTACGAATTTGTGCTGCGGAGATGCCGACCCATTCACCAAGCTCTTGTGATGATGTCACTACCGCGCCGCGATCTTCCAAGCGTTGTAGAGCGCGTAAATAAAGGGGTAATCTGCCAATAATAATATCGGGAATTTCTTTGCTTTTCATGTTTGCCTCGTAATTTCTGTTAGGGGAACTTAAATCTACCATAGAAGAAGCTGTTTGTACAAGAAATCACGATAGGCGTGTATCTTAATTTTAGGTGTAATCTGTCCTGTTTTTTTCTGGTAGTGGTCAAAATTGACTGATAAAAGATTTGTTGGAAACAGCTCCCTGCGCCGTCCTCGGCGCAGGTTTCTCTCATAAAGCGCTGCCGAGGACGGCGGCTAGAGCCAAGAGACAGAGAAGATGAAATCAGTCAAAATTTACCATCACCCAAAGTTTT
>JANTFU010000234.1 GCA_024763295.1 Anaerolineales bacterium | reverse complement strand
GTTGAGAACATTCCAAAAGCAGTTTGGGATAACCAGCGCGCCAAAAGAATCCCGACAAAAAAATTGGTACCCGAAAATATCGCCTGATCAATAATTGCTCCCCCACCTTTACCTACCCACTTTAGAAGTTTCGCTAATCTTTGGTCTCTCATGTAGAAATATACAACACAAAAAATAAGTCTGGGCAAATGCCCAGACTTATGATACTCGAATTTCTTCTTTTTAGCCTATTCCAGCCCCAACTCTGCCAACTTCTCTTTTGTCGGCCAGCCATTTTCATCCCAGCCACGTTCTGCGTAGAATTCGGGCAGCATTTTGTCGAGTTCGTTGACGCGCCCTTTGGCGGGACCTTCAGGTAGCGGCTCGTTGAGCATACGCGGCGGGAGCGTATCCACAGTGGAACCGGCTTTGAGCAAGAAGAGACGCTCAAGGTTATAAACCCGATCCGCAGCTTTGAGTACCTCTTCGGGGGTGTAGGGTGTGCCAGTGGTATATTCCATCAACTGCGAGAGGCGCACGGGCCAGATCATGCGATCTTTGCTGAAAACGTAACGCACGGCGAGGAAAACGCACAAGCCCGAAGAGTCGATCAATGCAAAAGCATCCTGGAAGCGTTTGACCAGTTCGCCTTTGCCTTCAGTGGTCAGCGGGTCATCTTTAACCGGCGTGCTGAAAACTTCTTCGTACGCGACGTCGCCTTCCATGTGGGAAGCGCCTTTATTCGAAGTCGCAAAGAGCAAGCCCATGCCTTGCGAACCGCGCGGGTCGTAACCGGGAAATTCTTGTTTGCGGGTGGTGACGGCAATTTCGGGATGCCCGTATTTGTCCGCTAAACGGTAGCTGCCCTCCGCAAGTTCGTTTCCGAAGCCTTCGCGGTACGCCATCTTCTGTACCATCTCGATCATGGCATCCTTATCACCAAAGCGCAGCGGCTGTCCAATATCATCTTCAGGGATATAGCCCTTCTCGTACATTTCCATCGCGGCGGCGATTGTCATGCCGGCAGAGATCGTATCCAAGCCAAGCTCGTTGCACCAGTAATTGGCTTTGAGGATCGCTTCCATATCGTCCACCGCGCAGGCGCCGCCAAAGGCGGAGATGGTCTCGTATTCGGGACCTTCACCCTTGCCCTTATAGGGACCATCTTTAACTTCAGTCAAACGACCACAAGCAATCGGACAGCGATAGCAGGGCTTGGGTTTAATGAGATAGTTTTCGGTCAGGGTCGGTCCATCAATTGTATCAACGCCTTCAAAGGTGCCGGTCTGCCAGTTACGGGTTGGGAAGATGCCCATAGCATTGGTCACCTGCGGAACGTAAGCCGTGCCGTAAATGCGCAGGGACGAGCCAGCCAGCATATCGGCGCCGACTTCTTTCGCAATGGTCAGGCTGAGTTCGCGCATCTTCTTGTCGTCGGCAAAAGCGGGATTTTTGCGCCCGTAAGCGACCACGCCTTTCAGATTTTTGCTGCCCATGACAGCGCCCACACCGGATCGAGCTGCGGCGCGGTCTTTATCGTTCATAATGGCAGCCATCAGGACGAGATTTTCGCCTGCGGGACCGATGCACGCGACTTTCGCCTTTTTGCTGGTTTCCGCTAAAAGAGTATCTGTCGTGGTTGGGACATCTTTCCCCCAAAGATGCTCCGCCGATCGGATCTCTACTTCATCTTCGTTTACCCACAAGTAGACGGGTTTCTCCGCCTTGCCCTCGAAAATGATCATGTCAAAACCGGTGCGTTTTAGCCAAGTCGGAAAATCGCCGCCGGAGTTCGAGTGGGCAACTGCGCCAGTCAGCGGGGACTTGGTGACGACCATATAGCGGTTTCCAGTCGGAGCGCTGGTTGCCGTAAGAGGACCGGTCGCGAAGATGAGTTTGTTCTCGGGCGCGAATGGATCGACCAGCGGATCCACTTCGTCGTAGAGATAGCGGATTGCCCAACCCCGTCCACCGAGGTAGTCCTTGGCGATTTGGGGATCAATCTCTTCAACGGAAGTTTTTTGATTGGTCAGATCTACGCGCAAAAGTTTGCCATGCCAGCCGTTCATATTTTCTCCTTTGAGATTAGAAATCAGGTAATTAGGTATCAGGGATTAGGTAATCAGGGATTAGGTAATCAGGAAACTGATTCCTGATGCCTGATCTACTGACACCTGCTCTACTGATGCCCGCTCTACGATACCTAGCCTCCAGCGACTGCGTTGAAGGCTGCGACTTCGTCGCCTTCTTTCAATACCGTAGAAAGCGGCAATGTTGTGTAGCCGTTCACGATGATCGCAGTAGCATCATCGAGAGGGACATCAAACCGACCAAGCACATCTGCTACAGTGCTGCCTTCAGGGACATCGACCTGCGTTTTATTGCCGAGAGTGCCTTCAGGCAGGAGTTTGCGGTAGGTGGCGATCAATTTGACGGTGATTCTCATGGGTTTTAATTTTACTACAAGGGCAAGAGGAAGAAGGTAATAAAAAGCAGTGCATTGCATCTGAAAGCTGCGTTGCCCTGCGGATTGTGCGAGGAAAGCCGAAAGCAACGCACGCCCCTCTGTCCTATCGGACATCTCCACCGAGGGGGGAGAATCTTATCTCAACAAGGTACGGAGTGTCTTTGAGACACTCCATACCTGTGCTTAGTGATGGCGCTCACCCGTCTGCACATCCCACAAGCGGGCGTAGATGCCGTTGGGCATGTTGACGAGATCATCGTGTTTGCCGTGTTCTTTGAGTTGACCATTTTCGAGGACAAAGATATGGTCGGCGTTGCGGACGGTGGAGAGGCGGTGGGCGATGACAATGGTGGTGCGCCCAACGACAATCTTTTCGAGCGAACGCTGGATGAGGGCTTCGGTCTCGTTATCGACGGCGGAGGTGGCTTCGTCGAGAATCAGGACGGGCGGGTCTTTGAGGACAGCCCGTGCAATCGAGACGCGCTGCCGCTGCCCGCCGCTCAGTTTTTGCCCGCGCTCGCCGACGATGGTGTCGTACCCCTGCGGCAGGGAGATAATAAAGTCGTGGGCTTCGGCGATTTTGGCAGCTTCGATGATGGCTTCATCAGTGGCGTCAAAAGTGCCATAGGCGATATTCTCTCGGACGGTGCCGTGAAAGAGGAAAACGTCCTGGCTGACGAAGCCGATGGCACGCCGCAGGTCTTTGACTTTGATTTCGCGCAGATCGTTGCCATCGAGGCGGATGCTGCCGTTGGTCACGTCGTAGAAGCGTAGCAAGAGTTTTATGAGGGTGGTCTTACCAGCGCCCGTCGAGCCGACGATACCGACCGTGTCGCCTGCGGGGATGTCGAGGGTCAGGTTATCTATCACGGATTTGTTGTCCGTATCGGCGTACTCAAATGAAACCGAATCCAATGTAATTTGACCACGCACCAAGCCTAAATCCAGGGGCGTTTCGCCGTCGGGAAGCAGAGCGTCCATATCCAGCAAATCCAAAATTCGATTAATGGATGCCATTGAACGCTGGTACAAATCCAGTGTATTTCCCAAAGAAGTCAGCGGCCAAAGCAAACGTTGCGTGATGAAAATCAGCACCGAGTAGACGCCGACAGCGAGGTCGCCCGCGAGAGTCATGCGCCCGCCGTAGATGAGGATGGCGATGAAGCCGCTCATAATGAGCATACGAATGAGCGGCACGAAAGCGGACGAGAATTTGATGGCGGCTTCGTTGGCGCTGCGGTAGAGGTCGGACTCGCGGGTGATGCGGTCGAGTTCGTGGCTTTCGGCGGTGAAGGATTTGATAGTGGCGACGCCGCTCAGGTTGTTGGCGAGGTAGCCGTTGAGAATGCCGACCTGCTCACGGACAGCGGCGTAGCGCGGCTCGAGGGTTTTCTGAAAGCGGATGGAACCCCAAATGATGAAGGGCATCGGCAGCATTGCCATCCAGGCGACTTCGGGGGCGGTGTAGAAGAAGATGGAACCGATGACGATGACGGTGGTGACGACCTGCCAAATATCGTTGACGCCGACATTCAGGAAAAGCTCAAGCTGGTTGATGTCGTTGTTCAGCACGGAGAGCAAGCCGCCCGTGGAGCGATCTTCAAAATAGGCAAGTTTGAGATGCTGGACGTGGTCGTAGGTATCGAGGCGCAGGTCGTGCTGGATGGTTTGGGCGAGGTTGCGCCAAGCGACCTGATAGAGGTACTGAAAGAGGGATTCAAAGCCCCAAATGATTGCCGTAACGCCCGCGAGGACGAGCAGTTGGTCGCCGACATCTTTGACGCCGAACCTGGCAATTAGCGAATCCTGCTGCTGGACGACGGTATCGACGGCGGCACC
>JANTFU010000233.1 GCA_024763295.1 Anaerolineales bacterium | reverse complement strand
AGGAAAACATCTTGTTGTGCAGTGGGAAAGAAACGCATAATCCCGACCGTTTGCAAGCGTGTCTCGGTTGTCGGACCGTTGGCGTCCTGCGTGCGCGGCACATTAATAATGACCGAATCCCCAATTTGAACATCGTAGGCTTTTGCCATCTCTTCGCTGATTAAGACGCCATTTGGCGTATTATTCAAGTCTGTAATGGCCTGTGCCGAAGTCGTATTCACAAAGAAGCTGTCAGGCAATTCAGCGACTTGGGCATAGCTTGTTGGGTCGATACCAAAAACAGTTTCCAGGTTCGCACCAACAAAAGCCTGGGTGCGTTGAACTGGTGAAGCAGCCGTCACGCCGGGTACTTGTTCGATCTTTTGGGTAAAGTCAGCCGATTGTTGTCGTATCCCGCTCGCCAGGGTCACTTTAATATCAGACCCCAGACTGTAACGCGCATCAACAGCTTTTTGCACCTGATAGGTATTGATGAACGTACCCAAACTGATCCCAAAGGACAGCGCCAGAGAAACGATCACCACAGCCGAAGCAATTTGTGGCGCACGTCGTGTAATACTCTTCCCAGCCATGTCGCCCAGATCGCCAAAGATGGTATGCAGCGCTTTTTGAATAACCGCAGAGCCACGACTCACGCCTCCAGCCAAAATTCGGCTGAGGAAGAGAGTCAAGCCGATCCACAGGAAGAAGGGTGCGAGGAAGACAAAGAAACCCAATGTGAGGCTGTTCCCTTCCGCCGCTTCTGTTGGCTTGAAAGAGATTCCCGTTGCGGGGTTGCTCACCAGCCAGAAAATAACGCCTGCGATCACTAAGCTGATCACATCCAGATAGCTGCGCGCCCAAAAAGGCGGCTTGGCTTCATGTTCGGCTTGACGGCGTTCTTGGGAGATTTCCTTGCTCAAGGTGGCACGCACAGGCAAATAGGTTGCCGCACCCGTCAGGAACAAACCTGCCACAAAGGCATAGATCGCAGAGCGCAGGAAGGCGCTGAAGGTTTCCGCGGCGAAGATACTGGTGCCAAATAGCAGTGCAGTTGTCCCCAAGCCACCCAACACGCCCAAAATCGTCCCGACTAGAGCAATTAGAAAACTGGCAATGCCCATGCTCAGCATGATCTGGCGCGGGGTTGCACCGCGTGCACGCAGCAAACCGATTTCCTGGCGCTGCGGTCCGGTCAGCAGGTCGGTGGCGTACTTTGAAAGATACGCCGCCAGCGCCACACCCGGCATCCCCAAAAAGAGGAAGAGCAATTTCGCCCAGAGCGCATCTGACTTCGCGGTTTTCAACGCATCCGCAAGATTGTTGCCAATTTTTATTTCGCCGGGGAACTTCTTTTCCAAGCTGCGGCGCATGGTATCGACGAAAAGGCTCGCCTTGGTGGGATCGGATGGCAGCAGGCTGTGATCAGTTTGAATGTGGATTTCATACTGCGGTTTTTGTGCCGGAATCGGTTTGATATTCGGATCGCTCGGGATGGGAGGGTTGGTTAGCGCTATGGATAGGTCTGATTCCCAAAGGGACGGAGTCATAAAGATGTCATACGGCACCGGGTTGTACTCGCCCTCATGGGCTGGGTCGGTAGCAGCAAAGAGAAAATATGCCCCGCTAGGGTCTACGATGCCCGACACCTGCGTCACATACGGCGCACTCAGTTGATCGAAGTTAATCGCAACCGAATCGCCTACGGACAAACCCAAATCGTTCGCAGCGGTTTGACTGATCATTACGCCTGGTGCGTTTGCATCGCCACCTAATATTTTTAGTGCACCAAAAGCATCATAATAAGAAGGTTGCAAGACAAAAACCTTCCCTGTTGAGGTAGCCTGCCCGCTGATCGGGACGCTCAAACTGGAAAAATCGGCAATAATGACCGGCTCGGCGTAGGTGACAAATGTCTCCGCTTGCAGCGCCGTCTGAACCGGTTTCATATCCGGGTGCGCCAGGGTGGAGCGCACTTGCATATCAACCGCAACGGGTTTTATCGCCGCCTGAGTCATTTTCTTTGCGGAGGCATCTACGAAGAAGAGAATGCCCGAAAAAAGACCCACAGCCAAGACTAATCCAAATAGATAGGTCAGCGTGCGCCGTCTGTTGCGGAGAGTGAGCTGGAGTGCGTAGTTTAGATAATTCATCTTTTTCTCCTATAGATTTTCAATCTGTCCATCGCGCATAGAAATTGTGCGATGGGCGCGAGCGGCATCTTCCGGGGCATGGGTGACCATAACCAAAGTAACTTGATCTTCATGGTTAAATTCAGTCAAAAGGCGCATAATTTCGCCAGCAGTGGCACTGTCTAAATTTCCTGTAGGCTCGTCTGCCAAAATCATTTCGGGACGATTTGCCAAAGCGCGGGCAATCGCAACGCGTTGTTTCTGTCCGCCGGAGAGTTCATCGGGCAGATAATCTGTTTTATCCGCCAAGCCAACTCGTTCGAGTAGCTCTAAGGCGCGTGTTTGGCGTTCTGCTTCAGGAACCCCAGCCAAGACCATTGGAAATTCCACATTTTCAGCGGCGGTCAGGTCAACCAAGAGGTTGTAGGATTGGAAAACAAAACCAATATGTTTCTGACGGATTAACGCGCTTTCTTGCTCGCTCAATTGTGAGATATCTTTCCCATCAATAAAAACTTGCCCCGAAGAGGGAGTCATCAATCCACCGGCGATACTGAGTAGCGTGCTTTTGCCGCAACCGCTAGGTCCGACAATGGACACAAATTCACCGCGTTCAATCCGTATATCCACACCCGCTAAGGCATAGACGGTGATTCCGTTCATCGGATAGCTCTTGTTCAAATCCTTGGTACGAAGGATGATATTACTCATCTTGTTCCTCCTCGATGATTAAGCCATCAGCAATATGCAGGATACGCTGGGCGCGAGCTGCCACACGCCGATTGTGGGTAACAACCAGCAGTGACATCTGACGCTCCTCGTGTAATTTCTTGAGCATGTCCATGACCTGATTCGTGATTTCAGTATCCAGTTCGCCCGTTAACTCATCCGCAAGAAGCAGTTCTGGGTCATTGCTCAAAGCGATGGCAATGCCCACACGTTGGGCTTCCCCACCTGAAAGCTGGCTGACCTTGTGATGGATGCGGTCTTCCAAGCCCAGGTCTTTGAGTAATTGAGTTGCTTTTTTTTCTGCTTCGGGGACAGGAATACCGTCCCAGGTGAGGGGCAGGATCACGTTTTCCAGAGCAGAAAGAAAAGGGATCAGATTGCCCGTTTGAAAAACGATCCCGATATGTTCACGACGATAAGCGGCGCGCTCGGTTTCATTCATGTGGGCAACATCACGCCCCGCTACGATGATCTGCCCTGCGCTGGGAGTATCAAGCCCCCCGATCAGGTTGAGCAGGGTGCTTTTTCCTGCGCCAGAACGTCCCTGAATGGCGACAAATTCGCCTGGGGCAACACTGAATTCTGCGCCTTGCAAGGCAACGGTTTCAATATCATTTTCCTTGTAAATTTTGAAAATCTTGTTTACGGCGAGGAGCATTCCGTGCGTGTCAATGACACGCTGTTTTCTTTGGATAAGCATTAGGTTTCTCCCTATTTCCAGGCAAAGCCAGCCAGAATTTTGTCAAAAATCTCGCTCACGTCACCGTAGTAGGCATAAGGGGCAGAAAAGGTGAGATGTCCCAAACTGTCTGAAGGTCCACCGCCAATGAAGATTTCGCTAGCAATAAAACGCAAGGCTTTTCCAGTAACAGGGTTTGAGCCAGAGTCATATTGGTAGATCAGGCTCGCAGCTGGAAGACCATTGACATCGCCCGTTGATAATGCGATCTTTTGGTAGCCAGCTGCCCCGTTTGCCTGAGATGCGTCTAATGCCTGTACGGTCGCTTCAGGTGTTTTTCCGTCTGCGGGAACTGTGCCGATCTCGGCAACCCAATCATCCTGTGCGGAGCGTAAACTACCCTGAGTGCTGCCCGGTTCCTGTGTCCAGCCATCGACGAGAAGAATGGAGAATTGACCGCTGGGGTCTTCGGCTTTGATCATGCGTTCCTCGCCAAGCTGCGAATTGGCATTTCCGTCTTCGGGTGCGGCTGGCAGACTACCTGGATAGGTTAATGTTTGTCCACGAGGGGCTTCCCCGCCGCCGCCGCCTTCACCGCCGCCACCCTCGCCGCCTTCCACAGCAGGAAGTGCCGGACTATTATTGCCTGCTGGAGCCGTTCCACCGCAAGCAGAGAGAGCTAAACTGGTGAATAATACGAGAATTAAAGTAGTCAAAAATTTGTCTTTCATCGAAAATCTCCTTTTCTTTTATCTTAGTTCGGGTATCAAAGAAGACTG
>JANTFU010000232.1 GCA_024763295.1 Anaerolineales bacterium | reverse complement strand
CCGCCGAAGCGATCGGCAGGGAAGTTGGCGTAGATAAAGTCATCGCTGAAGTCCTCCCCGCTGGCAAAGTGGACGAAATCAAAAAACTCCAATCAGGAAATGAATTTGCGAGGAGTACGCACTTGCGACGAAGCAATCCCATGGACGAGGAGACTGCTTCGGCGGAAAAGCTGCCTCGCAGAATCATAGCGATGGTGGGAGATGGAATAAATGACGCCCCCGCCCTCGCCCAAGCCGATGTCGGCATTGCCATCGGCACAGGCACGGATGTCGCTATGGCAGCCGCCCCCGTCACCCTGATGAGCGGCGATCTGCGTGGTGTTGTGCGTGCGATCAAACTCTCTCGCAAAACACTATCCACCATCAAGCAGAATCTCTTCTGGGCATTCTTCTACAACGTCATCCTGATCCCCGCTGCTGCGCTGGGATTTATCAATCCCATGCTTGCCGCGCTGGCGATGGCGTTTAGCTCGGTTTCGGTGGTGAGTAATAGCTTACGGTTGAGACGAGCGAAGATTTCGTAGGGGCGAACCTATGTGTTCGCCCTTGTAAGGGCGCACCTATGTGTTCGCCCTTGTAAGGGCGCACCTGTGTGTGCGCCCTATGGGGCAGACACGCAGGTCTGCCCCTACTTGTCATTCTTTTCCCAATTTATGGGGTTGGCTTCGATGTAATTATGGATTCTCTCCCAATCTTGCTGGTTGCGGATGATGTGTTCGTAATAATTGCGCTGCCATAATCGGCGGTCAAAGGGTTGCCAATCCAAATTCTTAACGCCACGAATATATTCGTTCGTGGTCATGGTTTTGAACCATTGCATAATTGTGCCGAGGGTAGGGGCGGACCTATGCGTCCGCCCGTTGTCGGAATTGTCATTATTTGGGTAGACACTGTCATCATTCGGGCAGACACGCAGGTCTGCTCCTACGGATTCGATGATAATGATTCCGTGTACATGATTGGGCATGATGATAAATGTGCCCAATTTGATATGGGGGAATTTTTTGGGTAACTCATGCCACCATTTCAAGATCATTTTGCCCGCTTCGTTCAGGATAACTTCTCCATTTTTGATTTCACCGAAAAGAAGGGCTTTCCCTTGTGTGACGATGGTGAAGTAATAGGTGCCGGATTGAGAGTAGTCATATCCTTGCAGGCGGATAGAACGGCGATGGTGTTTTTGGGGATCAAAACTCATAAGATGGATTATACATAGGCTTGCGCAGATTTTGCTGTAAATTTATCAAGCACGATCTTACTTGAGAGTATAATCTCGCAATCATCCACGCCAAAAAGGATACTCAAATGGAAAATACATCATACTGGCTTTTATTTCTCTCTGCCGCTTTTGCGATTAATATCGCCCCTGGTCCCGACATGGTTTACATCATCTCGAAGACGATTGCACAGGGACGCAAGATCGGGTTTGCATCGTCGTTGGGGGTTTGTGCGGGGGCGATGGTGCATGTTTCTGCGGCGGCGCTGGGGCTTTCGGCAATTTTGGCGACTTCTGTGCTGGCGTTCAGTGTGGTGAAATACGCAGGGGCTGCGTATCTGATTTATTTGGGGATACAAGCCTTGCTCTCCAAAGGCGAGACTTTTGAAAAAGTTGTCGAAGGGACAGAGGTTACGCCGCTCGAAGCCTTCAAGCAGGGCGTTTTGATTGATGTCTTGAACCCCAAAGTGGCGATTTTCTTTATGGCGTTCTTGCCCCAATTTATCCGTCCGGGGATGGGCAGCACGCCTTTTCAGATGCTTGAGTTGGGCATTATTGTAATTTTGATGGCGATTGTGGTCGAATTTACGATCATTTTGCTGGCGGCGCAGGCGACTGAGCTTTTTCGTCGAAACCGCAACCTCTCGCTTTGGCTGGATCGTATTTTGGGGACGGTGCTGATTGGGTTGGCGGTACGCTTGGCTCTCAGCGATAACCTATCCCATTAAACGGAATCAAGCCGAAACCACGTTTGCTACGTTAAATCAAAAACCGCCGAGAAGTTTCTCGGCGGTTTTGGCGTCTATTTCCGCAAATCCGCTGCGGTAAATTTTGGCAAGCAAAATGTGTTAACAAGGGTATACTTCGGCATCACCGAAGGAGATTAGTTCATGAATTCTGGTATTTTGTACGCACTAGCAACTTACATCATGTGGGGGCTTTTCCCCATCTATTGGAAACAACTCCATCATATTTCGGCAGCACAACTGATTGCGCACCGTGTCATTTGGTCTTTTGTGATGCTTTTGGGCGTGGTTTTCGTTACGGATCAATGGAAAAAGTTTCGCGCACAGGTCGATGGACGCATCTTTCGCTGGCATACCGCCGCAGCTTTTTTGTTGGGGATTAACTGGCTGACCTATGTTTGGGCGGTGAACAACGGCTATATCGTCGAAAGTAGCTTGGGCTATTTTATCAACCCGCTTTTTAGCGTCTTTTTGGGGATGGTCTTTCTTAAAGAGCGTTTGCGTCCCTTGCAGTGGGTGCCGATTGGGTTGGCAACTATCGGCGTTTTGTATCTGACCTTTTTATACGGGCGTTTGCCGTGGATTGCGCTGGTTTTGGCAGGCTCTTTTGGCATTTATGGTTTGCTCAAGAAGCAATCATCGCTTGGCTCACTGTATGGATTAACGCTGGAGACGGCATTAATGCTTTTGCCCGCACTGGGATACCTGACCTTTGTCGGGATGCGTGGCGAAGCAGCTTTTCCCAGCCCCGATCTCAGCGTGGATTTGCTCTTGGTCGGCGCCGGTTTGGTGACTGCCCTGCCTCTGCTGACTTTTGCCAAAGCCGCCCAATCCATCCCGTTGACAACCGTTGGTATTTTGCAATATATCGCCCCGACAGGACAATTTTTGATCGGTGTACTTTTGTATAAAGAAGCCTTTACAGCATCGCAGGCGATCGGGTTTGGAATTATCTGGTTTGCGCTGCTCTTTTTCTGGGGTGAAGGTTGGGCGCATAGCCGTGCGAAAAAAAGGCTTGCGCCTTGAGTTTTTCTCACCGCCCTTCATGTATAATACTGCCTGCGCTTTTACAGATTGACTGATGCTGCGCACGAAGTGCCTTTGGTGGATATTGGGGTTCCCCTCACCCTTCGCCCTCTCCCTTTGGGAGAAGGGTAGGATGAGGGGAAACGACAGTCTATTGTTCATCTTTGCGTAACATCAATAATTGATAAAGGAGAAAATTTATGGCTGCTACAACCAAATCGAAAAGGGGCATCATTGCCATTTTGACCGGCGGCGGCGATGTTCCTGGGCTTAATCCTGCAATCCGCGCTGTCACCATCCGCGCTTTGCGTGAGGGCTATCAGGTGATCGGTTTGCGTCGCGGTTGGGCGGGCATCATGGAGTTGGTGCGTGATAAAAAAGCCGATAATAGCCGCAACTACATCAACCTGACGCGCGAGATTGTCGACCGCGCCGGGCGCACGGGCGGTACCTTCCTGCACTCTTCGCGTACCAAACCGAGCAAAGTTCCCAAAGCACACGTTCCCCCGCATTTACAAGATAAATATACGGAAGAATTTAACGATCTGACGCCCGAAGTGCTTAAAAATCTTGAATATCTGGGCGTTGATTACCTAATCCCGATTGGTGGTGACGATACGCTTAGTTACGGCGTGCGTCTTTATACTGAAGGCGTCAAAGTTGTCGCTATTCCCAAAACGATGGATAACGACGTTCCCGGCACCGATTATTGTATTGGCTTCAGCACTTGTGTCACGCGCACGATTGCGCTGACCAACAACTTGCGCACTGTCGCCGGTTCGCACGAGCGTTTTCTCATTCTCGAGGTCTTCGGGCGTTACGCTGGGTTTACCGCGTTGCTGCCAGCCATGGCAGGTGCCGCCAACCGCTGTGTAATTCCGGAACACCAATTTGACATCGAACATCTGACCGAATTGCTTTCTGAAGACCGCATGAATAATCCCAGTCGCTATGCCATTTTGCTGGCATCAGAAGGTGCCATGTTCAAAGGCGGTGAGATGGTCTTCAAAGACCGCAGCACCGATGCTTACGGACATGCCAAATTGGGCGGCATTGGCGATTTGATTTCTGACGAGATTAAACGTCTCTCGCCCAAATTCAATAAGGGCAAAACCATCAATACCGTTACCCAAAAACTCGGATATATGGTGCGCGGCGGCGACCCCGACTCCATCGATGCGATTGTGCCAATGGCGTTTGGCAACTTGGCACTGGACTTGATTTTGCGTGGCATTCATGGACGTTTGGTCGTGCTCAAAAACGGACGCTATGACAATGTGCCGATCGAAGTGGTTACCAGCACCAAAAAACTCGTCAATGTGGCGCAGTTCTACAATACCGAACG
>JANTFU010000231.1 GCA_024763295.1 Anaerolineales bacterium | reverse complement strand
CGCGACTGGAGCAAGAGGCTTGGACGAGAATACCGCCGGGGTTGAGAATATCCAGCCCGAGCTTAGTCAGCTTTTGGTAGGCGTTGAGCGCGCCTTCGGTTTGAGATGCTTTTCTTGCAAAAGATGGCGGGTCGATGATGACCATCCCAAAGCGTTGGACTTCTTCCTTCATGCGTGCCATTTCAACGAAGGCATCGCCTGTGATGGTTTTATGTGTGCCCCCACCTAACCTCCCCCACGCGTGGGGGAGGGTTAAACTCTCATCCCGTTTATCGGGGGGAGTTGGAGGGGGACTAAAATTTAAATTGAAATTTCTTTCAGCGGCATCGGTGGCGGGCTTGGATGCGTCAAGACTGGTTACTTCCGTTGCGCCCCCGCGCGCGGCATAGACCGAGAATCCGCCCGTGTAGGAAAAGACATTCAGGACACGTTTGCCTTTGGCAAGCATTTCCACGCGCGCGCGGTTTTCGCGTTGATCGAGGAAGAAGCCGGTTTTTTGTCCATGAATGGGATCAACTTCAAAGCGCAATCCGTTTTCGTGAAAAATGATGGGGGCATTGAGCGCTTCGCCTTGTAAGGTCATGCCGTCTTCGAGACCAAAAGGGTTCTTTTTGAGACGGTCGCTGAGGCGCAGGATAACTCTGTGGGGCTGGCTCTCCCCCCTTTGGGGGGAGATGCCCGATAGGGCAGAGGGGGGCAAGCTCGCCAGCACGTCATTCAAATGCGCAAACCACGCAGGCGTATACAACTTCACCACATAGGTGGCGGCGTAACGATCAATCACCAAACCGGGAAAGCCGTCATTCTCTCCATGCACGAGACGGTAGCCATTGGTCAGTTGTTTGGCATCGCGTAAGGGCTGGCGTAGGGCGTTGGCGGCATCAAGTTTGGCTTTGAAGAAAGTTTGACCAACGGTAGCAGGCTTGAGGCGTTGGACGATCCGCACGCGGATGGGAGAATCCGGGTCGTATAAGCCAATCGCCAGAAATTTTCGCTTTTTGTCGAAGATAACGGCTAAATCTCCCGCCTTTCCCTGATGGCTTTGCTCTGTAATGGCGCTTTCGAAGAGCCAAGGGTGCCCGCGTTTGATGGCGCGCTCGGCGGCGGAAGTGACGCGCAGCGCGATCCGTTTTTGAGATGGAGTGGGTAAATTTAACATTGGAGTAACCAAAGTGCGATTTTCATTGTAAAATAGACGCCATGTCAAAGACAATTCGAGTGCTTTTTCTGGCGGCTGAAGCCGCTCCTTTTGTGAAAATTGGCGGGCTGGGTGATGTGGCGGGTTCTTTGCCGACTGCCCTGCGTGCGCTTTCTGAAACCGAAACCGGCGGGGTAAAACTAGATGTGCGTTTGGTGCTGCCTTTGCACATGGTCGTTCGGACTGAGTCTGCGACTTTACGCCCTGTGGCGAGCTTTAATATTAAGCGCGCTGGCAAGGATTTGAATGTCCAGATTTTCGAGACGCGCTCTGGTGAACTGGCGGTCTATTTTATTGCCGGTGAGCCGATCACAACCAGCGGTTCGGTTTATTCGGCAAACCCTGCGTTGGACGGGGAGAAGTATACCTTCTTTTCGCTCGCCGCTCTTGAGATGGCAAAGCATCTTGACTGGCGGCCGGACATTATTCATGCGAACGATTGGCATACTGCATTGGCAGCCTACGCCTTGCAATTAAAGCATTGGGATGGCGATCTGCGTGGCACAAAATCGCTGCTAACCGTCCACAACTTGCCCTATTTAGGACCGGATTTGACGGGACGCCTCTCGGCTTATGGCTTGCCACTGGCTCAAAACGATTTGCCTGAGTGGGCGCGTGCGATGCCGCTCCCGCTTGGACTGTGGTCGGCGGGCAAAGTGGTTGCCGTTTCCCCCGCTTATGCCGACGAGATGCTCACGAAAGAGTTTGGTGCTGGTTTAGAGCATTATCTTGCCGAACATAAAAGTTCGCTGACCGGCATTATCAACGGCATTGACACCGATTATTTCAATCCCGCCACTGACGAGGGGATTTCGACCAACTACACGCTTGAAACCATCAAAGAGCGTGCTTGGAATAAAACCGCGTTGCAAACCACACTCGGCTTGGAAGTCGATGCTTCTGTACCGCTTTTCGGGGTTGTCTCGCGCATGGATACGCAAAAAGGTATTGACCTTGTGCTCGATGCCCTCGCTAAGCTGAAGACCGATCACTGGCAGGCGGTTATCCTTGGCACGGGCGACCCGACTCTTGAAAATCGTGCGAAGCGGCTTGCAGAAAAATTTCCCAATCAACTCAAAGTCGAAATTCGCTACGATGGCAGGCTGGCACGCAAAATTTACGCCGGAGCAGATATTTTCCTGATGCCTTCTCGCTACGAGCCTTGCGGACTTTCGCAAATGATCGCCATGCGTTATGGCTGTTTGCCGGTTGTTAGCGCGACTGGCGGGCTGAAAGATACCGTTCGACACGGCGAAACCGGCTTTGTTTTTGAAGGCAAAAAAGCGAAAGATTTTCTTAAAGCCATCCATGATGCGCTCGAAATTTACGAGAACAAAGCCTATTGGCAAAGCCTGCAACGCAATGCCATGGCAGAAGATTTCTCGTGGAAAAAATCAGCCCAAGAATATACAAAACTTTATCGTTCCTTGCTTTTGCACGAAGGCTTTTAATATATGAAATTCTCCCGCTCTTCTGGCATTCTTATGCACCCCACCAGTTTTCCCGGTCGCTACGGCATCGGCGATCTCGGCATCGAAGCGTACCGTTTTCTCGATTTTCTCCACGAGACTGGTACCAAAATCTGGCAAATTCTGCCGCTCGGTCCCACTGGCTACGGCGATTCGCCTTACCAATCATTCTCTGCCTTTGCGGGCAATCCCTACCTGATTAGCCCCGATCTTTTACTGGGTGAAAATCTGCTCCATGCAGATGATTTGGCGGATGTTCCGAACTTCCCAACGGATGCGGTCGACTTTGGCTGGGTCATCAACTGGAAGTTGAATCTGCTCGAACGAGCCTTCATCCGCTTCAAACGTGAACCTGAGCTTGATTCCGTGCGTGAAGCCTATGCCCGCTTCTGCACAGATTCCGCCAACTGGCTCGACGACTACACCCTCTTCATGGCAATTAAAGAAGCTAACGGCGGCGGCTCGTGGACAGAATGGTCACAGGAACTCAAAAATCGTGACGAAGCCACACTTAACAAAGCTCGCACCGATTATGCTGAGGCTATTGAGCGCTTTAAATTCTATCAATTTGTCTTCTTCAAGCAATGGGGCGATTTGCGTGCCTACGCCAAAGAAAAAGGCATTCAAATCATCGGCGATATTCCCATTTTCGTCTCGATGGACAGCGCCGATGTTTGGGCAAATCCCGAATTGTTCTTCCTCGATGAGCAAAAACTGCCGACGGTTGTCGCTGGCGTCCCGCCCGATTATTTCTCCCCAACCGGTCAGCTTTGGGGCAATCCGCTCTACAACTGGCGTGTTCACAAAGAGACGGGTTACGCTTGGTGGATCAAGCGTTTTCAAGCCATCTTGCAAATGGTAGACATTGTGCGTCTGGATCATTTTCGCGGCTTTGCGGGGTATTGGGAAATCCCAGCCGGAAATCCGACCGCCGAGCACGGACGCTGGGTGCCCGGTCCCGCTGCGGATTTTATGCAAGCCATCGAAAAAGGCTTGGGCGAACTCCCAATCATTGCCGAAGATTTGGGCGAGATTACGCCCGATGTCTTTGAATTACGCGACAGCTTTGACTTGCCCGGCATGAAAATTGCGCAATTCGGTTTCTCGGATGTTGACAATCCGTTTTATCCTGCGAATTATCCGCAAAATTGTGTCGCCTATACGGGCACGCACGACAACGACACTGTTAAAGGTTGGTACAAAACTGCCCCTGTCGATCATAAAGTTTTGGCGCTCGAAACGATGGATGCGAAACCCAGCAAGGTTTCTTGGGGCTTGGTCAAGCTGGTTTGGCATTCCAATGCCGATTGCGTCCTTGCTCAAATGCAGGATGTTCTCGAATTGGATACTGAAGCCCGCATGAATTACCCCGGTCGCTTGGGCGGAAATTGGGCATGGCGCATGGGGACGGATGCGCTCAGTCCGAAACTCAAAAAGAAGTTACGCAAACTTAATAAAGCGGCTCAACGTTAAAACGAAACTTCCGAAGTCTCAAGGGCTTCGGAAGTTTTTTGATGGAGGAAAGAGGAGAGAAGAAAGAGAGTTTGATGCCTTTCCTCTCTTCTTTTTCCTCATTCACTTTTCTGCGATGTGATATAAATCCCAACCAAAATCAACACGCCGCCGACAATTTGCAAGAGAGAGGGTGTTTCCTTCAAAATCACGAAGGCTAAAATGCTCGAGC
>JANTFU010000230.1 GCA_024763295.1 Anaerolineales bacterium | reverse complement strand
ACGGCATCCTTGACGCGCTGTGGTTCGGGGACGTATTCGAGTTTGAGCGCGGTGGGGTCGTCGGGGCGCAGGGCGTAGGGCGTCTGCTTGACGATCAGGGCGGTGGCGCCGATCTTCGTCTCGACGATGACTTTGCCAACGCCGATCAAGCCAAAATCACGTTGGGCGCTGCCTTCGGGGATGATGACCGCGCCAAGTAGTTCGGGCTGACGGGCGACCGAATCAATAATCCCAATCACCGAGTAAACATAGTCGCCAATCCGAATGGCGGGGGAGTTTTCCACGCCGACAATCCCCAGCCGCAGAGCGGCGTTGGAACCAATCACGGCGACCCGCTCTGCGCGTTGGGAATGTCCCAGATCGAGGGTGCGACCGCTGCGCAGGTCTGCGCGTACGGCGTCGAATAAGCCGGGCGAGGCTGCCATCACCGAAAGATGAAAGCTGGTTTGTCCCTGCGGGTCTTTGACGGGGGAGGCACTGACCAGCGAACCGTCCAGTTCGATTTCGCTCAAATTACCCGCCGCCGTGACGCCGTTCAGCCGCAAGAGGCGTTCGGGCGAATCCCAGGGGATGGCTTTGGGGTCGGGACCGGTCACGCCCTCCTTGCCGAGGACGGTGATCTCGGTGGCGGCGAGTTCGTCGAATTGGCTGATGATGCGGTTGCTGGCGGTACGCGAGAGTCCCAGCGTGGCGACCAACGCAGCCAGCCCGATGACGATGCCGAGGATGGTGAGCGCCATCCGTCCGGGGCGGGCAAAGATGCCCGAGACGGCTTCGTTGAACAGATCTCGGGGCGTGATCCCTGATCGGGTAATGGAAGCAGGTTTCAAGTCCACGCGCGACCCGTTTCCCGATCTGCGTTTTTTGCCGCCGTTTTTGAGTTCCGTCAATTTGCCGTCCACAATATGCACCCGTCGTCTGGCGCGATTGGCAACATTTTCTTCGTGGGTGACGACGATGAGGGTCAATCCCTCGTCGTTGAGCTTCTCGAAAAGGTTCAGGATTTCAGCGCCCGATTTCGAATCGAGATTGCCCGTCGGCTCGTCGCAGAGCAGGACGTTGGGCGAACCGACCAGGGCGCGGGCGATGGCGACGCGCTGTTTCTCGCCGCCCGAAAGTTTGGTGGGCATGAAATCGACGCGATGCCCCAGCCCGACACGTTCGAGTGCGGCGACAGCGCGTTCGCGCCTCCCCTGATGATCCTGGGCGCGATAGACTTCCGCGAGCATGACGTTTTCAAGCACGGAACGATGCGGCAGGAGGTGATATGCCTGAAAAACGAAACCGATGCGGCGGCTGCGCAGACCGGCGCGCTCCTGGTCGTTGAGGGAGGCGGTGTCAATGCCCTCGAAGCGGTACTCGCCGCCGGTGGGACGGTCGAGACAGCCGAGGATGTTGAGCAGGGTGGATTTGCCCGCCCCCGAGGGACCCGTGATCGCCAGCCATTCGCCGGGTTCGAGATGCAGATTGACATCGGTGAGGGCGTAGACGGGCGGCTCGGAGCCGAACTGACGACTAATTTGGTTCAGCGAAAGGACGTGTTGGCTGCTCATTGGTTTTTCTCATAACCAACCAGAACGAGTTGACCTGGTTCCAGCGTCCCATCAACGGGGGTGACTTCGACATAGCCCTCGGCGGAAAGACCTGGCTCGACCGTGACGTATTCGAGCGTGCCGTTGTGATCCACCTGTACCCGTGAAGCGCCATCAGGTGCGAGGAAAAGCGCGCTAATGGGTACGACCAGCGCCGCGCCGCCCGTTGTCTCAACGGGGATGGTCAGGCGCAGCGAGAAGCCTTCGAGGGTGGTGGGCGTTTCATCCACGAGGATTTCGAAGTAGATGTGGTAGCCGTCCACCCCGTCGGTGCCGGGCGTTCCCGCGACGCGCGAGACGATGCCGGTCGCTTCGATGCCCAGATCAGGCTCGTCAATGGTAACGGGCATCCCCTCCTTAACGAGCAGGGCTTCCGCCAGCGGCAGGGAGGAATCGATGGCGAGTTGGTTATTGGTTACGACCATGATCTCCCCGTTAGCAGCCTCCCCGATGGCAACACTGAGTTCTTCGATACGAACAGGAACGGAGGGCAGGAAAACAATCTCGTCCATTGGCAGGGGGGCTTCGGCTTGGGCGCGGGCGGCAGCGACTTCGGCGTTCAGGCGTTCGATGAGGAAAGTTTGCCAATCGAGTTCAGCGGTGTTGCCTGCCTCCTGCGCGGCGGTTTTGGCTTCGATGGCGAGGGCGAGTTCTTCTTCGAGGGCCTGGAGTTCCGCAATTTGCTCGACGCTGGCGATGAAGGGCGTATATCCCGCTGCGGCGTAGAGATTTGTGACGGCGGTGGCGGTATCGTCATCGAAAAAGCCATCTACTACGCCAGGATCGAATCCCGATCGTTCGAGAGCGGCTTCGAGTTGGTAAACATCCTTGCCGCTGAGACCGGGATAGAAATCGCGGTAGGCGGGGATTTCCCCTTGCAGAAGAAAGATGGGACGTCCCGAAGCGGTGAAGAGCACATCTCCCTCGTTGAACTGTGTGCCGCGCGCTGGCAGGGATGTGATGATCCCATCGCCTTTGAGCGGGGAAGTCGCTATCGAAACGCTTTGCGGCAATCCATAGCGGGCGGTGCCGCGCGTGATGACGTCCGAGGTGAGCGTGCGCTCTTCAACAGGGACGAGAATCGGCGAGGGAGTCGGCGGCGCGGTTCGAGCCGCCGCTTCTGCCGGGGACTGGATTTGGCTTCCCGCTGCCCAGCTGGCCGCGGCGAGGAGGACGACAAATGCCACCAGCAGGGCGAGTTTATATTCTTTTTTCCAGGAGGATATAAGGAGTAGTTTTTTCATGGGAGATTCTTTCTATGAGTGCAAAGTGACTTGTATATTAAAGGATAAGAATGGGCGTTCCATTCTAGGCGACAAAACGGTGAAGTTCGAAAGTGACTTGTCCATTAGAGAGACTGAGTGACAGATTAACTCCTGTTTTGTTGGTTCGCCAAGACAATGAACGGTATCCGAAGCCCTTCCGGTTATGGTTGGAAGAGAGCTTGTATAAGCAAGTCTGTTGTGTGGGCAAGCCAAGCCTCCATCATTACGATATTCGAGGTCATCATGCAAATAATTTTGGGCATAGACATATCCAAAAAGAGTTTCGATGTTGCTTTGTATATGGGCAAAGAATTGCTCGCAAGTGGTGAGTTCAGCAATAACTCTGCTGGCTACAAAAAGCTTCGCAATTGGTTATCACACCAAAGTGAAGAAGCTGTTTGGGCTTGTCTGGAAGCAACCGGGCGCTACGGCAATGCGTTGGCGTCCTATTTATTCAAGGCCGGTCATCAAGTTAGTATCGTCAATCCTCTTCAGGTAAAGAAGTATGCTGAGAGCAAATTACAACGCAACAAGACGGACCAACTAGATGCGAGATTGATCGCAGACTTCTGCCGCACTCAGGAACCTTCTTTATGGCAGCCTGCTTCAGAAGAACAAGAAGCTTTACAGGAGCTATCCAGACGCCTTTCCGCACTTCAAAAAGAAAGAAGCGCAGAGAAAAATCGTCTCAAATCCGGCTACCAGCACCAAAAGGTAAAAGATTCCATCGAGCGAACGATCTCTTTTCTGAGCGAAGAAATTGCTGCGATTGAGAAAGAGATCCAGAACCACATAGATGAGAACCCTGATTTGAAAAAGAAGCAAAAACTTCTACGATCTATTCCCGGCATTGGCGCCAAAACGGCATCGCTCATCTTGGCTGAACTCCCATCAATTGAACGCTTCGAAAACGTTGGTCAAGTGATTGCCTACGCCGGGCTTAGCCCACAGAAGCATTCGTCCGGTTCATCCGTGCGCAAGAAAGATCGAATGACCAAACTCGGGAACCGAAAGCTGAAAACAGGGCTCTTTTTTCCTGCGCTCGTTGCGATCAAGCACAATCCAATTGTGGCGGCACTTGCCAGTAGACTGCAAAAAAAGAACAAAGCAAAGATGGTGATTGTTGGCGCTGCCATGAAAAAACTTCTACAGATCGTATATGGCGTTTTAAAGTCCGGAGTGCCCTTTGACCCAAATTACGCGCTTGCCGCATAGAAAGATATTGACAACTAACACGGTATCTGTCACCTGCAAGATGTTTTTATATTAGGCAGCATTGCGTAAGGGAGATGATAATCGCCCGTTATGATTTTAAAGGTGGCAGTTACTTCGGTTTTTGACAATGTCTACATGTTTTATCTATAAGAGGGTCGGTTTCGAAAATATTCTGAATAACGCATCTTATAAATGGGATGCGTTGTTTTTTTCCCGACCTACATCATTTCTACACACTGCCTACATCCTTTTTTCACAAAGTTCTTTTAGTTGGGCTATAATCTACTCGTAAATT
>JANTFU010000229.1 GCA_024763295.1 Anaerolineales bacterium | reverse complement strand
TAAAGGTAATCAGATACCGCGGGTCACGCTTTTGGGGTTTTGCACGACATTGTCCACTCGTCTGGAATGGACAGGCGGCACACAGGCTTGGGTCGAAGCGAGCCTGCCAACCGGTCGTGCGCCCCTGTTGTACGGGGATGGTTTGCCCCTGTGGACAGGTGATTGTGGCGGGTTTGCCATCTTCATCCGGTTGAACATCAAAATCAGCGAGACTGAGTTTGTCTGGATGCGGTTGTGCGCCGCGGATTGCGGTCTGAATGAGTTTGACATCCTGCCCTTGGAGGGCTTCATCGCTGACTTCGCTGCCATAGCCGCCGTCGGTGAACATGGTATCGAGGTCTGTACGCTCTTTCAGGTTGGGGAGGGCTTCTGCCAGCAGTTGCCCATCATCCACGTTGTTAGGGGCAACCTGGATTTTGGTGATGAGTTGGAGTTCGTTGGCGGGATCGCAGGTTTCGGTCAGGTTCGCAACGTAGCCTTTGTAATTTTTCTTTCGTTTCGTGCGGTAGGTCGCTTCAAGATCATCCACCGATTGCAAGCAATCCGATGTGATTTCGCTGTTTTCCTTGGCAAGCACACCGGTTTCGATGAGGTGGAAGTTCTCTCGAAAGATGCGTTCCAAAACTGCATAGGCACGCTCTTCAGCATAGTCCTTTTGCAAAGCCTGCAAGAGTGTATGAATGACAAGCCCGATCTGTTGGATATGTTTCTGGTGTGCATCCTTGCCTTTGACGCGGTATGTGTAATGTCCGGCGCTGCCTTTGAGGTAAGGCGCAAAGCTTTCGCTCAGGCGCACGCGGTCTTCTTCGCTCAAAATGCGCTCAACCCGCTGGACGGCTTCTACCAAGAGTTGCAGGCGGCTGGCGAAGACGATGTTACTGGCGATTTGGGTCGAGTCCATACGCTGCATCCCCGTTCGCACTTTCAAGTCTGTAATTTGCGCATCCGTGATTTGCTCGAAGGCTTTTTCCAACAGATTGATCCCTGTTTTCGTATTGTATTTGCGCAGACGTTCTCGAAAGTAGTATAGCGAGCGAATTTCAAAGTCGCCATCGCCTAGACGATCGTAACCCAAGGCGTAGCGCACTTGCAGGTCATAGCAGTAATGCTCGTATAATTCTTGATCGCTCCAGCCAAAGCCTGCTTTCAAGGTTTCCAGTCCGACCAGCACGTTCACCGGCACATTAGGGCGGGAGGCTTTTTCTGAATACAACACGGCGAATGCTTCTTCGTCCAAGCGGCAGAAGAACTCTTTGTAGAAGACAGCCGCCCAAGATTCTTCCAGACGTTTGCGTTGTTTCTCTGGCAAGTCGCTGGCGGCACTGATTAATGCGGGCTGGTAGTGTTTGGTGTTTTTTCTGAACATGCCTTCATTATATTAAAGTTTCTCGCTTTTGAGGAGACCCTTTTTGCAGTGGAGTCTTAATATGTTCGGATAGTTTTTTTTTCATAATTGTTGATGATGCCAGAACTACAATGTTTTGAACAGAGCGACTTTTACCGAGTTTTCAGAGAATAAAAGGCATGGAAATTCTTTATTGAGCGTTTTGTCTCTTAATGGGTTTCTCGCCTTTTATTCACACTCATTGACTGCCGAAGATAAGCGTAAAATTGTTACGCACTGCAAGTTGCGCTCCCGTCGAGACCGCCTCAAGTAAAAATAGCAAGACAGAACGAAGGGAAGCCTAGCTGACAAGTTGTCAAGTCGGGCTTTTCGCTTTTAAGCGCCTGTTGCCTGCCAGCAGGCGCTTTTTTATTTAACTTGAAGGAGGTCTTAATACATTAGATGATAGTGGTCAAAATTGACGGATCAAAGATTATGTGCGCCATCTTCGGCGCAGGTTTTTCTCATAAAGCGTCGCCGCCGGGGGCGGCTAGAGCGAAGAGGTAGAGCAGATGAAATCAGCCAAAAATTACCATCACCGGAAAATTTGCTCTTGGCGAGCGATTAATCAAAAAGATTGACTTCTGGGGTTAGGTGCAGTTCGTCGATTAAGGCGTTTAATTCATCATCTGTGAGTTGCCTGCCTTTGGCGGCGTAGGCTGTTAGCGCGGCTTCCATCATATTGGTGCCGAAAGAACGTCCATTGTAGCGTGGTGTTGTTGTAATCACTCGCCGGGCACCCCGTTCTTTGAGCAGTGCCAAGTTTTCATCCGTGGTCGTGTTCGTAATGATGGTCTTGCCGTCGATCCGTGCGGGCATATATTTCCGCATAAAGAGGAAATCCCCAGCGATCAAATCCGATTCTTGCCAATATTTAACATATTTGGGTTCGTGTTCTGCGCCGTCACTGCCGTAAAAGAGCATACTCATCGGGAAGTAGCTGACAAACGGCATCATTAGTTTGGCAACGCGGATGAAGTTTTTCATGCCGTGGACGGGTAGCGGCAGGTTGAGCGCCACCATTAAATCGCCAAAGACGACGGATTGGCTGACTTCGCTGACGGCTGTGGCGAGACCAACGCGATCGGCAGCAACGGGAACAAAGGCTTGTTGGAAGGATGGCATTCCGCCGAGTTTGCTTGCTGCAAGTTGAAAGACGCGTCGTTCGAGCGTATGTTTTAGCCCGCGACCGTCCACAACCGGGGTTTGGTGTACGTTTTCGATGAGCTTTAGGGCGGCTTTGAGTGGATACTCTCTGCCCGCTACGCGTAAATACATATCCACGCCGCCCATGCCAAAGGCATCGACTTGTCCGTCGAGGGCTTGGTACATCTTTTTGGCTTTGGCGACATCACCGTCCATGCCTAGGCGTTCGATGATGACCTTTTCGCCGTTGAAATCGACTTCGACGCGTTTGTCGCGTGCTGAACTGCCTAAGCTGATACTGACTGCATGTTTCATTGCTTCTCCTTTGTTTTTTGTTACTGTAGTTTCGCCAATTTTCAAAACAGGCTAAAAGGGGAGTTTTTGCCTGCATTCTTGTTTTCTTGCGTGTTTCGTGTTGCGTAAGCCAAAAAATCATTACGAAATACGCAACACGTTTTAGCTAATTTTACAGTGCAAAGAGCGTAAACAAAAAAGGCGAATCTAAAGTTTTGTTATTGTATACCCGAAAGCTCGCCGTAGGTATAATGTGGCATCTTTTTTCTGGAGAAAATATGGAAACTCCCTTCTTTTGGATCGCCGCCATCCTTTTTCTGGCTGCTTTTACGCAAAGCCTTTCGGGTTTTGGTGTTGCGCTGATTGCCATGGCGCTTTTGCCGAATTTAATCGGTATGCAAACCGCGATTACATTGGTGGCATTGGTAAGTTTTGCGGTTAATGTCGGGGTTTTGTTGCGCTATTGGCGCGCTTTGCAATTCAAGACCATGTTACCGTTGATTTTTGCCTCATGGGTGAGTGTACGGCTAGGTATTTTTTTGTTGCGTCGTCTGGACGAGAAAATTGCCCTGACGTTGCTCGGCATTATCATTGCGGGATATGCGCTCTATGCTTTGCTTGGTTTGAAAATGCCTGCCATCAAGGGGCGCGGCTGGGCGTATGGTGCTGGCTTTTTGGGCGGTTTGTTTGGCGGTGCCTATAACACGCCGGGACCGCCCGTTATTCTCTATGCCAGTTGCCAAGACTGGGAGCGAGATGCCTTCAAGGGAAATTTGCAGGCTTTCTTCATTCAAAATAGCATTATTGTCGTTTTCGGGCATTGGTTGAGCGGCAGTTTTACGCCGCAAATTTGGTCGCTTTTCGGACGCGATTTGCCTTGGCTGCTTTTGGGGATTTTGGCAGGCTTGGGCATGGATCGCTGGCTTAATCCCGAAATTTTTCGCAAAGTTGTTTTGGTTTTATTGGTCGTTACAGGATTACGCTTGGTTTTCTGATGAAAAAGTTGCCATCACTCGTTATTCGGTAGCGCGGTATCTAATCGTGAAAAAAGATTTCAACCGCCAAGACGCAGAGTTTTAGGAGAAAAAAAGAAGAGAGTGTCAACCCAAATGGGCAAGACTGGGCAGAAATATCATCTTTCTTGTTTTTTACCTTGAAAACTTGGCGTTCTTTGTGCCTTGGCGGTTCCCTTTTTCCCCTCACGGTTAAGGTACGTTGTACCCGTTATTCGTCAGAAAGCAATTTCCCCGATTTGTTCAAAATCAATCGTAAAGTTTTCCTCTGCTTCTGCCTCGCCTTCAAATTCGTCCCAGCTTCCCGCTTCCTTGCCGCGATCACAATACGAGCGGAAGGAACAAAAGCGGCAGGGGCGTTCATCTTCGCTCATTGGAAATTTTGCGGCGGTCTTAATCTCAGCGACGATTTTTCCCACACTATCCCAATCCCGCTCGAATTTGGCTTGACTATATTGGAAAACCGCCGGCTCATGTGGAAAATTTGCAAACCAGTAAATCATTTCGATATTTTCGGGCGGAATTTTCTCGCCGCCATTT
>JANTFU010000228.1 GCA_024763295.1 Anaerolineales bacterium | reverse complement strand
GGGAAGAACGTGCCCCTCCCCTAAATTCGACAGCTTTTCCGTCGCATTTGGGGGAGGCTGGGAGGGGGCTGGTTTTACCAAATTACTTATGTTCAGGTACTTACTTATGTATAGAACTAAACAGCTCTGGCAGGCTTATACTATTCGCATTTTGCTGTGATCTTAATTTGCTCTGAGCTTCCGAGACTATTGTAGGCTTCGATTGCGTAGTTGACGGCAGTCCCGCCGTTGACGGCGTAGAGATCGATATAGCGGACGGTGTTGGGAGCAAGGTCAGCGATTTGTGCGCCATTGCGGTAAACGTAGTAGCCGGCTTCGTTATCGGCATGATCGACCCACACGATATCGATATTTAAGTTCAGGTTGGTACCGTTCCACTCGCAGGTGAAGTTGTAGGCGTCGAGACTTGGCTTTTGAGGGAGGCTGAGCTGGACGGTTGCGGTCGGTGTCAGGCTGGGTGCCGGAGTAACGGTAGGCAATGCTTTCGTCGGCGTGTTGGCGGGCTGGGGCGTTTCGCTGGGCACTTGCTCGATAACGGCGGTCAACGTTTGGGCGGCGAGCGTTCCGGCTTGGGCTTGTAGAGTCAACTCGGTGTTGGCAGCTACATCCGGCATTGTGCAGGCGCTGAGGGATAATAATCCGATTAGTAAAGTCAGTAAAAGAGGTTTTCTCATTGGCAGGTTACTGAAGTTGTTTGACGAGCGGATTCTCCGGTCGCGTTAAAGGATGAGAGTTGAAATTGGACGGTTATGCCGGGCTGGTAGCTGATCGAAAAGATGTGTGATGTGCGGTTATAACCGATGATGTGCGTGAGCGAGCCGTTTTGGTAGAGTTTGAAGCCGTCTTCGTTATAGGAATTGTCGACCCACGAGAGGGTGATTTCCATTAGATTGCCGCAGTTGACGTTTGAAACGACGAAGTTGGACGGTGCGTTCGGCTTTGGTGGGGTGGGTATGACGGGGACAGGATATTCGATGAGCCGAGCAGTACTACCGTCAACTGTGGCGTATTCGCCCCAGAGCCAGCAATCGCCATCTCCGTCAGGGTTGACGATGATCCAGTAGTTGCTGGGGGTGTATTTGCCGACGATTTGTGCCCGTTCGCCGATGAGCAGCGCACCGCGATAGGGATATGCCGTCCCGGGACCGCTGCGGCAGTTTGTGTTGGTGCTAACGCTGACGTAGGGGATGGCGGGCGTGGGGGTGAGTGTGATGGTGGGCGTTTGTGTTGGAGGATAGGACGTTGGCGTGTTCGCCGACTCGTAGGGGCGAAGTCCTCCGGCGACAACGGTTTGCATAACGGCGGTTTCAACCCCACCAGGCACGGATAGTGGACTGGGCGTTGGTTGGGTAGTTCCCATATTACATGCCAAAACAAGTAACAGGGCGCTACTTAAAATGATGAGGACTTTGCGGCGTTGCATGGTCTTCTCCTTGCGGGGCATTTTTCAGCTTTTTTATTTGGCATCGTGTAACGGGAATTGCAAAGCAGAATCATACCATCATCTACTTATTTGCTGCTACGTTTCATATTTTTGATTTTCTCTTCACTTAATTCGGGCGCAAACTCAAATTCTTTAATGCCGAGCGCCTTGCGCTGGGCTTCACGCCACGCTGTTAAGCGCGCATCCACTTCTGCTTCGTAACCTTCGCCCGATGGGGCATAAAAGTATGTTCCCAGCAAGCGTTTGGGTAAATATTGCTGCGGTGTGAAATGTCCCTGCTCATCATGCGGATAGATATAGCCCTCGCCATGTTTTAAGTATGCTGCGTCACGGTTGCCATCCTTAAGATGATTGGGCACCGAAATTTGTCCTTGCTCTTCCAGACGTTTTAAGGCTTTAAAATATGCTCCTGCGCTATTTGATTTTGGCGCAGTTGCTAAATAAAGCGTCGCTTCAACGATGTGATAAATCCCTTCGGGCATGCCGACAAACTCAAAGGCTTGCGCCGCTGCATTCGTCACGACCAGCCCTTGCGGGTCTGCCATGCCAATATCTTCGCCTGCCAAGATTAGCAAGCGTCGCAGCACAAAGCGCGGGTCTTCTCCGGCGTAAATCATCTTTGCCAGCCAGTAGAGCGCGGCATCGGGATCAGAGCCGCGTACCGATTTGATAAATGCCGAAATCGTGTCGTAGTGCGAATCGCCGTCTTTGTCATATAGCACCGCGCGGCGCTGAATTGATTCCTGCGCTACATCCAATGTGATTTGGATGATGCCGTCCGCGTCCGGTTTTGTGGATTCGACTGCCAGTTCGAGGGCATTTAACGCATTTCGCGCGTCACCCGTCGCCATCTCGACGAGATGCTTGCGGGCGTCAGCGTGAAAATTGATTCGGCGAGAGCCATAGCCCCGTTTAACGTCGCTCAAAGCTCTATCTAACAAAATGCCGGTTTCGTGCTGATTAAGTCCACGCAACTGAAAAACGCGCGAGCGCGAAACCAACGCACCAACCACTTCAAAAAAAGGATTCTCAGTCGTTGCGCCAATTAAGCGGATCGTGCCATTTTCGACGTGCGGCAAAAGTGCATCCTGTTGGGCTTTATTCCAGCGATGCACTTCATCTACGAAGAGAATGGTGCCTTTATTGTAGAGTTTGCGGCGTTCTTGTGCTTCATGTACCACTTCGCGCAGGCGTGGTTTGCCGTCTAAAACGGCTGAGAGTGTCTCAAAATGCGATTGGGTTTGGTTGGCTATAATCTGCGCCAAAGTTGTTTTTCCGGTTCCCGGTGGACCCCAAAAAAGAATCGACGAAAAGAGTCGGTCTGCTTCAATGGCACGGCGTAGCAACTTCCCTTCGCCGATGATATGCTCCTGCCCGACATATTCTTCGAGCGTGGTTGGACGCATCCGTGCTGCCAGCGGGGCTTCTTTCTTTAGGTTTTCTTGCATTTGGTGGTCAAAAAGATCGGTCATAGATTGAATTATACGCGATGAAGTTAAAAGCAAGAGCGCACAATTTGTGCGCTCTTAAGGTTGATTCTTGGGTGGTAGTAAATTTTGACTGATTTCATCGACTCTACCCTCTTGGCTCTAGCTGCCGTCCTCGGCGGCGCTTTGTGAGAGAAAGCCGAGGACGGCGCAGGGATGATTTGCTACAAATTTCTTATCAGTCAATTTTGATCACTACCGCTTTTGGGATATAACGTACTGTAATCGTGATGAGATTTTTAACCGCTAAGGAACAGAAATTAAATAACATAAGTAATCGAGCAAAAGTAATCTAGTAAAACGTAGCGCGACATTTATGTCGCCTGCCCCCAAAAAGCGATAAATGTCGCATTACGAATGCAAGAAAACTTTTGCTCAGGTATTTACAAAGTTCTGCCAGTTCCTGAGCGGAAGGCGACAGCGTCTGAGCCTGTAGTCGAAGGATAGCATTCTCTGAAAAATCGCCCTTCGACTGCGCATTTCACTACCGTTCAGCGCTCCGCTCAGGGACTGTAATTTTGCACTTTATTTAATCTTCATTCCTAATCTTCACGAATTTTCGCGCAGATTTGCGGTTTCTTTCAGCGTTTTTACTTCTTCGCGGTTAAGTACCGTGCTACCGGTTTTCGAAATTTAGCCAACCGGCTCAAATTCATTCGGCGGTTGTGGTGCAGAGGGCGGTAAAGTCGTACTTCCGCCTGCACCGTTGGAATCGGAGGATGAATCGCTGCCCTTTACATTCATTAATTTGCGTAAAACGTCAAACCAGAAAGGAGCGCCTTGCATGGCAGCCAAGCCCGAGAGCAGGACACCAAAGACCTTAAGCAGCCAGCCTTTTCCGTTAACCGGAACGTTGTCGCCACCCCAGCCAACAGGCAATTGGAGGTCTTCATAGTAATTTTCTAAATCGGCAACCCCTTCGAGTTCCAATTGTCCGGCTTCATTGACGGTTTGTGCTTGTGCTACCAATGACTGACGCAAAGTTGGCTCACGCCATAGCTGTTCGACAATTTGAATCGAGTCAACATTAAATATGCCTGCCAGCAACACACCGATGATGAAGGCGATGAACTTGGCTCTGCCTGCATACCAACTGGAGGCTTTTTCCATCGTTTCATTGAACCAAGTTTCGGCATTATTCTTGAAAATAACCGATTTCTCGTAGGCGTTGCGTGCCTTAACCGCAGCGGTTTCCACATCCACATCCGGCAGGAGGCGTTTGATGAAATAATTTAGCTGCTCGTTTTGCGTAATCGTTTCAAGATTTGCAATTGCCTGAGCTGTGCGGGCATCTTCTTTGCCGAGGTCAAGGAAGATTTCCAGCGCAACTTCACCAAAAATTTTGTTAGGAATATAGTCCGGCTTTACTTTTTTGCCTAGAATATTTTTTTTATAAAGTGCCTGAATTGCAGGATGCGCATAAAATTGCTCGACAAGACTTCTTTCATCCTT
>JANTFU010000227.1 GCA_024763295.1 Anaerolineales bacterium | reverse complement strand
AAAAAATCGAGTCATCTTCTGTTGCTTGCCGAGAATCAAAAAGGCTACGAAAATCTGCTCAAAATCACCTCTGCCGCCCAAATGCAGGGATTTTATTACTATCCGCGCATTGACCATGAGTTTTTGGCGGAACATGCCGAAGGACTGATTTGTACCACCGGCTGTTTGGGCGCGGAGATTCCGCAAGCGCTGTTAAAAGAGAACCCCGAAGAAGCTGTGCGGCGCATGAATTGGTATTACGACGTTTTCGGCAAGGATAATTTCTACGTCGAACTCCAGCAGCATAATATCGCCGAGATCACGGAAGTAAATCGTCAGTTGGTCGAATTGGGCGCAAAGTACGAATCCAAATATGTAGCGACCAATGATGTGCATTACGTCAAACCGAGTGACGCCCAATTGCAAGATGTTTTGCTCGCCCTGCAAACCGGTTCGCTGCTTAAAGATGAAGATCGCATGAAAGTTGGCGACGACCCGACGTACTATTTGCGCTCGCCGCAGGAGATGGGGCAACTTTTCGGCGAAGTGCCGGAATCGCTTTCAAATACGCTTGAAATTGCCGAGCGTTGCAATGTCAGCCTCGACTTTACCGAATATCACTTGCCGCATTTTCCCGTCCCTGAAGGGCATACGGAAGAATCTTATTTGCGCCATCTCTGCGAACAGGGCTTGGAAAAACGCTACGGAAAACACGCCGACGACAAGGTCTATCGTGACCGTCTGAATTATGAATTGGGCATTATCCATAATATGGGCTTTGATGCCTACTTCATCATCGTTTGGGATTTGGTGCGTGAAGCCAAAAAGCGCGGCATTCTCTACACCACGCGCGGCTCGGCGGCTGGTTCGATTGTGGCGTATTCACTTGAAATTACGTTGATTGACCCAATCCATCACGATTTGATTTTTGAACGTTTCCTCAACCCAGGGCGTATTTCGATGCCCGATATCGACCTTGATTTCCGTGACGACCGCCGCCACGAGATGATGGCTTATTGCGCTGAAAAATATGGCGACGACAAGGTCGCACAGATTATCACCTTTGGTACGATGGGTGCCAAAGCCGCTATCCGCGATGTCGGGCGCGTGATGGATATTCCGCTGAATGAAGTCGATAAAATCGCCAAGCTGATTCCGGCTGTCGCAGGGAAAGCGGTCACGCTCGAAGGCGCGCTCAACGATATTCCCGATTTTAAGAAAGCCTATAACTCCTCGCCGCAGATTAAGCAACTGATTGATACCGCAATGGGCATGGAAGGCGTTGTCCGCAATGCGGGCACACACGCTGCCGGCGTGGTGATTGCCGACAAGCCGATTACGGACTATTTGCCCATTCATCGCCCAACATCAAACTCGGAAGATACGCCCATTAAAACCGTGACCCAATTTGAGATGGGCGTGCTGGATGCAATGGGGATGCTCAAAGTCGATTTTCTCGGTCTGTCCACGCTGACGGTCATCGCCCGCTGCACGGCGCAGATCGAAAAACGGCACGGCAAAAAATATCACCTCGAGAATATCCCCCTCGACGACCCGAAAGCCTTTCAAATTATTGGCGAAGGGAATACGGCGGGCATCTTCCAACTCGAAGGCGGCGGGATGACCGGTTGGATGGTCAAAATGCAACCGTCCACACTTGACCATGTCATCGCTATGGTTGCGCTCTATCGACCGGGTCCGATGCAGTTCATCCCCTCCTATATTGAACGTATGAACGGGCGCGAAGAAGTCACCTATCGCCACCCCAAGATGGAGCCGATCTTCAAATCCACCTATGGCATTCCGATTTATCAAGAACAAATCATGCGTACTTCGGTGGAGTTGGGCGGATATACGGGACCTGAATCGGACAACCTGCGCAAAGCGATTGCCAAGAAAAAAATCAAAGAAATTGCGCGCCATCGTAACAAATTTATTGAAGGCTGCGTCAAGAATGGCATTGAGCGCCAAACCGCGACTGCCATCTTCGACGATTGGGAAGAATTTGCGCGCTACGGATTCAATAAATCTCATGCCGCAGCTTACGGGACTATCGCCGTCCAGACCGCCTTCCTGAAAGCGCACTATCCCGCCGAATTTTTGACCGCGTTGATGTCGGTTTTCTACGGCGACACGGCGAAAGTTTCGCATTATGCCGCCAACGCGCGTGAAATGGGCATTGATATTTTGCCGCCGGACATCAATCACAGCGAGTGGGATTTCGCCATTGAAGACCTCGATGACGGTAAACAAGCCATCCGCTTTGGTTTTGGGGCGGTCAAAAATGTCGGGCAAGGTCCGGTTGAAGCGCTCATCGCGGCGCGCAACAAAGAAGGCAAATTTACCGACATCAACCACTTCATCCAGAGTGTTGATTTGCGCGCTATTGGCAAACGCGCCCTTGAATCGATGGTCAAAGTCGGCGCGCTCGACAGCTTTGGCTCGCGCAGCAGCCTGCTCGGCTCACTCGATCGCATTATCAGCCTCAGCGCCAGCCACTTCAAAGCCAAGGAAGCCGGGCAAATGTCGCTCTTTGGCGCGGCAACCGGCACAACCGACGAAATCACCATCCCCCCCGGCGAAGAAATTGACCATCGTACCGAGCTAAATTGGGAGCGCGAGCTAATCGGCATTTACGTTTCCGACCATCCGCTTTCCTCGTTGCAAAAAACGCTCAAAAAGATTATCACTTACGATTCCACGACGCTGCCCGAAGCGAAGCACGAAGAATTTGTGCGCGTTGCCGGTCTTATTCAGGGCGTGCGTCCCTATCAAACCAAAAGCGGCAAGCCGATGGGCTTTGTGACCCTCGACGACATGCACGGCGTGATTGAGTTGGTCGTTTTCCCGCGCACGTGGCAAAAATATCGTGAACTGTGCGAAGAGGGCAATATCGTCATCATCGAGGGCAAAGCAGATACGGATGCAACGCCGCCCAAAATTTTGGTCGATCGAATCCGCACGGATTTTGACTTGGTTGTTTCGGCGACGGAAGCCAATGCGGAAGCGCGTGCCAAACAAGATGCGCGTAAAGCGAAAGCTCTTGCCCAGGCAGCCCAAAACGCGAACGCGCCCGTGCGTCAACCTGCCCCCGTCAAACCAAAACCTGCCCTACAAAAAACGGAATCCCGTCAATCGGCGGCACCCAGCCGTCCACCCGCTGACCAAGCCAAAACGGTGGGCGAAGCGGCTGCGTCCTATGTTGCCCCGCCGCCAGCTGTTCCCGTAGAAGCCGATCCCTTCGACGATATGCCGCAATTCCCCGATGATTGGGAGACGCTTTCATACGATGGCGAGACGCTGGACGCTGCCTGGGCAGATGAGTTTTCTATCCCCGATGCGGCGCTTGTTGTGGATGGGCAGTCTGCTGACGGGTATAAGCGCGGCGATGAACCTCAGCCCGCGGAGGGGTTGCCGGCGAAGGCGAATGAGAGCGCGCCTGTGGACGCGGAAGAGAATGCCAAACGCCTCGAGGAAATTCGCAAGATTATGCCGCCGCTCTTTCAGCAGGAAGAGCAGGCAGAGCGCCCGCCGCGCCTGATTACCGTTTCGATGCGCCCGAACGGGAACATCGAACGCGATAAACGCCGTCTAAAAAATATTCACGGCGTCCTAATTGCCTACCCGGGCAAGGATAAGTTTTCACTGGAGATTTTTGAAGGCGAGAAGGGGCGCTATCTGATCGACTTCCCGAACGACACCACGCGCATCTGCCCCGAAATGCTCACGCGCCTGAAGATTGTGCTGGGCGATGAAAATTGGCGCGTTGAAGAGCTAGGGCGGTAAGTCTGCGCGAATTCGCTTCTGCGCTAGACCTTGCTCGCAAAAGGTCACTGCGTTGCATGACCTCCATCACTACGACAAATTCGGGATTTATAGTATTATAGACAGAAATTACCCGTATTTATTGAAAATAAGGATGTTTCGTCATGCAAATTACCCGCCAAGCCGATTACGCCGTTCGTGCAGTACTTTACCTTGCTCGTCTTGGACGCGGCAATCGCGCTGCCACCAGCCAGATCGCTGAAGAGCAGCATATTCCCCCGTCATTTTTAGCGAAGATCATTTCACAATTATCCATTGCCGGTTTACTCAATACCTCGCGTGGTGCGCGTGGTGGTGTGACTCTCGCTCGTAAGCCCGAAGATATTAGCCTGCTTGAGGTTGTAGAAGCCATTGATGGTCCCATCCGGCTGAACGAATGCGCTCACGCCGATGGCATGTGTGCCTTTGCGGATGACTGTCCCCTTGTGCCCATTTGGCAAGACGCTCAAAGCGATCTCGTCAGACGCCTGAAAAATACCAACTTCGGTCAATTTCTCGAAGAGAAAAGCGCCGCCTAAGGCAGACGAAAAATACGCAAAGAACCCTGTTGATTTCAGCAGGGTTTTTTCTTTTCATCTATA
>JANTFU010000226.1 GCA_024763295.1 Anaerolineales bacterium | reverse complement strand
ACCCTGTCTTACTCCCTCCCCTCCCAGAACAGCGCAAAATCGCCGCGTTCCTGTCCACCTGGGACGAGGCGATTGCCAAAAGCGAGCAGTTGATCACCGCGCTGCAACGCCGCAAAAAGGGCTTGATGCAACGCCTGCTGAGTGGCGAAGTCCGCTTTGCGGGGTTTGATGGGGCGTGGAGAGAAACGACCCTTGCTGAATTTTTCAGCCCATTTTCCAAAAAGAATACAGCAAACGAAGATTTGACAGCGCTATCCTGTTCAACGGTTTATGGCATCGTTCCACAAACCATGATTTTTGATAAACGCATCGCGTCAGAAGATACACGTCGATACAAAGTCGTTGAACGTGGCGACTTGATTTATGACTCCATGCTGCTTTGGGATGCTTCAATCGGTTTTCTCGAAGTTTTAGATCGGGGAATTATTTCTCCAGCTTACAGCACCTTTAAGTTTCGTGAGGAAAATGGTAATCGTACATATTTCAAATATCTTTTGAAAACACACTATTATCGTCAACACTATAAATATATTTCACAAGGCACAAACGTTAGAAGAAGAAAAGCTCCCGTAGAAGCATTTTTAGGCTTACGAGTATTTTTGCCGTCTTCAAGAGCTGAACAAGACAAAATCGCTGCCGTCCTGCAAGCCAGCGACGCCGAGATCGCATTACAACAAGAAAAGCTGGCAGCCTTGAAAAAGCAGAAAAAAGGGTTGATGCAAAGGTTGTTGACGGGGGAAGTGCGCGTTGAAACGTAAAAACGTTAGAACGTTCAAACGTTTCAACGTTTTTACGTTGCAGGTTGTGTGAACACAGGAACACTCTTTTGCAAAAATGCAATCGAATCGCAGATTTGCAAAACCTTTCTCAAAAGTCCCTATTCTTTTTTCACATCTTCGGTATAGGCTTTCACTGCGTTGCGTGTGGTATACCAATTTCGTCCGCGCTTAATCGCCTCCAAACGCCCACGGCGTGCCAGCAAACTAAGATATTCCTGCGAATAAGGACTATCCTGAGCAGCGTCACGCAAAAGAATCCAAACGTCTTCGGCGGGCGGCGGGGCAGTACGAGGTGTCACCGCTTCAAGCGTCTGGATTAAACTGCGCTCAACCGCACGACCGACAAAATTAACCAACGGGGCAAGATTTCCCTGATCCGCTTGCGCGAGAACGCGATAATATTGTTGTCGATGCACTTGTTCGATCACCGAAGCAGGATACCCCGCCTGAATCAAAATCAAATTCATCAGCAAGCGAGCCGTGCGCCCGTTCCCATCGACAAAGGGATGAATATTCACCAACCGATGATGGGCTTGTGCGGCAACGCTAATCGGCTCACCCTCCGTTTGGGCGGTCAGAAGCCACGCCCCCCATTCATCCATCAAACGCGGCACTTCCCAAGAATCGGGCGGGGTATGGCTTGCGCCCGCAATCCGCACCTGCGTTTTACGATATTGCCCGGCATTTTCCGCGTCGATCTGCTGTAAAACCAGCGCGTGGATTTGCCGAACATGAAAAGGTGTAATGACTGCATTTTTAGCAACCAAACTTTCAACATAGTGGATCGCTTCACGGTGATTGGTAACTTCAAAATGCTCACGCAATGACTTGCCGCCAATCGTTAACCCGGTTTCAAGAATCAAGCGCGTCTCTCGCAAGGTTAGCGTGCTGCCTTCAATCGCATTGGAGTTGTAAATCCATTCCAACATCCGCGTTTCGTTCAGGCGTGCCACAGCAGCCGGCGACAAAGGGCGCAAGGAATCCAAACGGGCTTTCTTTTCCTGAATGCGTTTTGCCAAATAAGTTTCAAGCATAAAATACCTCAAAGGAATATCGTATCGGATAATGCCTATTATCTTCTATCCGATACGATACTGTCAAGCAAAACAACCCCCGAAGTCAAATCACCTGCCAACATTCCAACCACGGTTTTCTTAAAGTCGCGGTAACTACCAAGTCTCCTTGTAAAACGTCATTGCGAGCCGCACTTGCGAAGCAATCTCCCCTACTTTGCAGGGATTGCTTCGGTGGAAAAGCTACCTCGCAATGACAGTCTGGGACTTTAAGAAAGCCCTGACATTCCAACCTGCCAACTTTCAAACGCTTTTACAACCGTAGTACAATTCAACGAAAGCTAACTCACCCACAGGGGTATCTATGCCCGATTACCGCGAAGAACTCAGTTCACAAATCCCAGCCGCGCAAACGCTGATTGCGCTCGGCTACCAATATCTCACCCCCAAGCAGGCGCTCGAATTGCGTGGCGGCTCGTTGCGCAACGTCATCCTGAGCGACGTGCTCGAAAATTGGCTGCGCGAGAATAACAGCTTCAGCTACAAAGGTAAAAAACAGCCCTTCGATGATTCCGCCATCCACGAAGCGCTGCGCCGCATTCAGGACGCACCGCTCAACGCAGGCTTGGTCAGCGCCAACGAAAAAATCTACGAACTGCTCAGTCTCGGCTTCTCCTATAACCAAAGCATCGCGGGCGACACACGCGCCTACGACCTGCACTACATCGACTGGCAGCATCCCGAAAAAAACGTCTACCACGTTACTGAAGAGTTCAAAGTGCAGCGCGAAGGCGCGCAAAAACACCGCATCCCCGATATTGTCTGCTTCGTCAACGGCATCCCCTTCGTCGTCATCGAAAATAAGCGTCCCGACCTGCAAACCAAAGACGGCGGCTTACCCTACGAAGAAGCCGTCAGTCAAATGCTGCGCAACCAGCGCGAGGGTGAAATCCGCCCGCTCTTTGCCTACTCCCAGATTCTGCTCGCCCTCAGCACCAACCACGCCTATTACGCCACCACCGCCACCGAGAAAAAATACTGGTCTGTTTGGCGCGAGGAAGATGCCGAAAAACACGAAGCGCAGACACACGCGCTGATCAACACGCCCTTGCCCGACCATCTAAAAGCTGATTTTTATGGCTGGCGCGAGCACGCGCACAGGATCAGACGGGATTTTGATACGCGCGGCGAGCGTTTGCCTACCGTGCAGGATCGAACTTTGGTTAGCTTGGTTGCTCCCCACAGACTTTTGGAACTGACCCAAAGCTTTATCGTCTTCGACAACGGCATCAAGAAGATTGCTCGTTATCAACAATATTTTGCCGTGCGAGCAACTTTATCCCGCGTGGCAAACTTGAACGCTCAAAACGAGCGCACGGGCGGCGTGATATGGCATACTGCATAAAACGCTCCATGTCGCACAGCTTAAACGGTTCAAGTCGCACAGGTTAAACGGAGTATGCCGCACACCTTAAACGGTCGATGTCGCACACTTTTTATCGGGGGATAGGAGCAGACTGGTAATCCAAAATCACGGTATCCTACTTCCAAAAGTATTGAGGAGGTCAGGATGCCACAGGAGCGATTACCATTGAGAAAAATCCGAGAAGTCATCCGCTTACATCACGAAACAGATCTGTCCAATCGTGCGATCGCACGCGCTTGCCGAATCTCCAATAGCACGGTTGGCGAGTATCTGGCACGTGCAGAGCAAGCCGGTTTGGGCTGGCCACTGCCCGACGATCTGGATGAAGCCAGCCTGCATCAGCGTCTCTTTCCGGAGAAGGCAGAAGAAAGCCAACCCAAACGCCCACTGCCAAAATGGGAAGATGTTCATCGAGAATTATCAAAACGTGGCGTCACCCTGACGCTGCTCTGGCAGGAATATCGGGAAGAGTATCCGGATGGCTATGGATACACCCAATTCAGGGCATACTACCAACGCTGGAACAAAAGCAAGAACGGCACGATGAGAATCCCCCGTAAGGGCGGCGAAGAAATGGAAGTGGATTATGCCGGTGTCACCGTGCCGATCACGAATCCGGAGACGGGCGAGATCAGCAAAGCGCAGGTTTTTGTCGCCACCTTGCCTGCCAGTAATTACACGTATGCCGAAGTGCAGGCATCTCAAGGATTAGAACACTGGATCGGGGGACATGTGCGTGCTTTGAATTTCTTTGGCGGCACCACCAAGACGATCTGCCCGGACAATCTCAAATCCGGGGTAAAAAGCGCCCATCGCTATGAGCCTGAACTCAATCCCAGCTACCAGGAATTTGCTGAACATTATCACGTTGCTGTTCTGCCAGCGAGAGTTCGTAAACCGCGTGATAAAGCCCATGCAGAGAATGCCGTTCAAAACGTGGAACGCCGGGTTCTTGCACCGTTACGCAACCGAACTTTCTTCAGCATCGGTGAAGCGAACCGTGCGCTCGCGCCACTGCTCAAAGAACTGAATGAACGCAAGATGAAACATCTGGGGAAATCGCGTCGGGAGCTCTTTGAAGAACTGGACCAGCCCGCACTGTTGCCCCTGCCCGAACGACCATACGAATTTGCTGTCTGGAAAAATGCCAAGGTGGCGATAGATTATC
>JANTFU010000225.1 GCA_024763295.1 Anaerolineales bacterium | reverse complement strand
AAATTCTTGCCGTCATCGGTTTGGTTGGTGTTCTTTTAGCTGGTTTTGGCATCCTGCGTGACCTAAACACGGAATTTGCCGCCGCGCTCGAACAACCGACCATTGCGCCGACGCCGCTTGTCACGGCAGTGGTACTCCCCTCGGGGCACACCCCGCCGGACGTAAACGGTAACACCCGTCCCAACGAAGCGGAGATTCCGGAACATCTGCGTCCGATGGTGCAATCCATCAAGGATTTGCCCATCCCGCCAGCTAGTCCGGCGCAAGCCATCCGCATTCAAATTCCGGCAATCAACGTTGATGCGCCTATTGTGCAAGGCGACGGTTGGGAACAGTTGAAGAAGGGGGTTGGGCAGCATTTGGGATCGCCTAACCCGGGAGAAGTTGGCAATTTGGTATTTTCGGCGCATAATGATGTTTACGGTGAGATTTTCCGTTATCTCGACCAGTTGCAGCCCGGCGATGAAATCATCGTTTTTACGCAGCAGCGCCAATATATTTATGTAATTAGTGGAACGCAAGTCGTTGAGCCAACGCAAGTTGAAGTGATGGCACCGACCAGCACGCCCACAACAACCCTGATCTCTTGTTATCCTTATCTAAAGGATGACCAGCGGATCGTAGTTTTTGCAGCGTTGAAAAACTAAGCGAAAGCCGACGGCGAATTGCCGCAGGCTAATCGCTGATAGCTAAAAAGGAGACATAAAATGGCTAAGAAAAAATCTCGATCATCCCGTGTAGAGCGTGAGTTTAATCCCGATTACACTGAGATCAAGAACGACCTGAAACGCATTGGTACGCTTGCAGGCATCTTTCTTGCAATCCTGATTGTGCTTTCATTCATCCTCTAGTGAACACGCAGATGACAGTCACTTTTTAAGGTGGCTGTTATCGTTTAAGGGTTAAAAAAATGGCAAAAAACACGTTTGACATCATCCTCCTGCTCGGACGCCCGGCATCCGGCAAGAGTGAGATTATCCATTACCTGCAAAATACCGGCGCAGAAGAGCGTCGTGCTCGCTTTCACATTGGTGCGCTCGATTTCCTCGATGATTTCCCTATGCTCTGGACTTGGTTTGAAGAAGACCATATTCTCGAAAATATCATGGGAAAGCCGCGTCTGCATTCTGATTCAGATGGGTATTTCAAGCACGAATATCTTTGGCATCTCCTGATTGAGCGTTTTAACATCGAATATGCCAAACGCCTGCGCCAAGCGGATTATCACGAGCAGCATACGCTGATTGTTGAGTTCTCACGCGGCAGCGAACATGGCGGTTATACCGAAGCCTTCAAGCATTTGGGCAAGGCGATTCTTGAGCGCGCCGCGATTGTTTACGTCAACGTTCCTTATGAAGAATCATTACGCAAAAATCGTCGCCGCTTTAATCCTGACCGCCCCGACAGCATTCTTGAACACGGTCTGCCCGATGAAAAACTCGAGCGCCTCTATAAAGAAGTCGATTGGGAAGAATTCAGCAGCGCCGATCCCGAATATATCACCGCCAACGAGACCAAAGTTCCCTACGCAGTTTTCGAGAATGAAGACGACGTCACCACCAACACGCCTGAATTACTTGCAGAGCGGCTTAATGATGTGCTCCAAAAGCTCTGGGCATTGAAAAACCAATAGCTCTGTTATTTGCGTATAAGGGCGGGTCTCAGACCCGTCCCTACGTTTTAATGATGTCAGACCAAACCTACGAAATCACCCTCGAAAAATTCATCTACGGTGGCGAAGCAATGGGACGACTGCCCGCACCGGATAATCGCGCCGTTTTTGTCCCTTTTGCACTGCCGGGAGAACGTGTACGCATCCGCCTGACTTTTCAGAAGAAAGGCTTTGCGCGTGGCGAGATCATCGAAATCATCGCAGCCTCGCCCGAACGCATTACGCCAAAATGCAAACATTTTTTCCGCGCAGATTCCCATCTCCCTGAGGGAGAGGGGGTAGGGGTGAGGGCAGGAATCTGGCAAAAATGTCGATTCTGTGCCTACCAACACCTGCCCTACGAAGCCCAATGCAAAGCCAAAGCCGATATTCTGAAAGACCAATTCCAACGCATTGGCAAAATTCAAGACCCGCCTGTTGCCAAAACCGTCCCATCCCCCCAAATTTGGCACTACCGCAACCAAATGGACTTTCTCGTCACCGAGCGCCGCATTGCTGAGAGCAAAGCGCCCAATCTGCTCTATCTCGAAGAATGTCACCTGTCTGCTCCGGCGATTAACGAATTTTGGCAAGACCTTGAGTTCGGTGCAAACGACATCTTCGAACAAATCTCCCTGCGTCAGGATGCCGCCGAAAACCTGATGTTCATCTTCCACGCCAACAATCCCGAAACGCCCGAAATGCGCTTGCTCGATGATATTTCCGTCGTCCACATGCACAAGGGCGAAGCCATTATCATGGCGGGGGATGATCATCTCGTCAATATCATCCACGAGCGCCCTTTCCGCGCCGCGCCGACCAGTTTTTCGCATCCCAATCTGCCCGTCGCCGCGCGCATCATCGACCATCTGCTCGCAAATCTCAGCGCGAAAACCGTGCTCGAACTGCACAGCGGCATTGGCACCTACAGCGCCTTCCTTGCCGAAAAAGTGGATCGATTAGTTTGTGTTGAATCCGATGAAATTGCCTGTGACGACTTTGCAATTAATTTGGATGAATTTGAGAATGTGGAACTCTACCAAGCGAAAGCGGAGGACGTCCTCCCCAGCCTTGGTTTCACCCCCGATTTAATCCTCGCCGATCCGCCCGTGGGTGGGCTGGGTCACGCTACCCTCGATGGGATACTCAGCCTCAACCCCGTCACCATCAACTACGTCTCCCGCGACCCGTCCACGCTCGCGCGCGATGCCAAACGCCTGCTAGAGGGTGGCTACCAACTCCAATCCGTAACGCCCTTCGATGTTGCCCCGCAAACCGCGCAAATTGATAGCGTAGCGATCTTTGTGAAGAAAAACTAAAAAAACATTTCAGCTATGTCACTGCGAACCGCTTTTGCGACCAGTCTCCCTTACAAGCGTGAAGATTGCTTCGGCGGTAAAATTGCATTGCAATGACGTAGCTATGGACGACTAAATTCCCCCTAAAACATCATCAACTGACTTTGTGTGCGTCCCTCGATGGGATCAGAACCAATTTGTTCGTCCCAAGTGGCTTGGGTAATGAGCGGCAAGTCGCCGAGTGTGCGCAGCAAACGGAATTTGATAAAGCGCCAGCCTTCGCTGAGTTCGCGCAAGGCGGGATTGCGTTTCATCTTGTAGTCGAGAAGCCCCGCCCGCCCGCCGGGTAGGATTAGCAGGCTTTGCTCTCGTTCTGCCTGATTTTGACTGAAAATCTCATAGACCAATGCCGAAGCAATGATGTGGAAGATATATTCAGGCTTTGCTTGGTTGCCCCAAACCAGTTTTTTCTCGGAGAGTTGATGCGTTTCGTACCCTAAGCGCAGACCGATGTCGATAAGCAGGGCGCGCATCTCGGCAATGTCGGCGCGGCGGGCAGAGGGAGCGTCGTTTTTGCGCAAGCGCCAAGTTTTGGCGTCGCGTTCGGCATAAGAGTCTAAAATTGCTGAAACGAGCGCTTTGGAGGGTGTCTCCAAGCCGCCGAATTGCGGGTAGATTTCGCGCTCAATCTCGTAAAGCATCTTGTCAGGATTGCGGCTAAGATAGCGCACGACCGCCATTTCAACGCGGTCAGCAAGGGGCAGCGGAATATCTCCATCTCCCCCTTGTCGTAAGGGCTTTAGCCCTTGACGACTAAAGTCGTCACTACATGGATTTATGCCCCATAAGCCAACTTGCAGACTCTTTTCGCTGCCGTTGTAGCGTGTCAGCTTGGGATTTGCCCGCAGCGCATCTTCAAGGGTGGCGTGGACGCGGCTCATTGCCGAATCTGCATTTTCTTGCGGCAGAATCAACTGTCCAGCACGGGCGAGTTCGCTGAGCATTTGGGCGTGGAGATGCAGGTAAGTTGCCGATTCGCCTCGGGCGCGAAGATATTCGTAGACCGCCCCATCCAAATCCATCTTATCCCCCTTTCTAACTTTCCCCCGAGGGGGGAAAGGACTCTTTTCCCAGAGAATCTGAATCGGGTCATGCTTGGTGCGCATGGCAAGATTTTTGAGTTCAAAATCGGGCGCGGCGGCGATGGTGGCGGCGGAAAGAAAGGATGGCTCCGGCTCGGCGAGCAAGGCGAAGACGGATGTTTTTTCAGGCAGGAGTGTGCCGAGATGACGAAAAGCGGCGTGCAGCGCGGTGGCGTGCCAACCCCATTCGTAGCGCTGGCGGCGTAAACCGACTTTGAAATGTTCGGCGGCTTCGCGCTCCCAGAGCCAACCCGCCCAGAGTGCGGAAAGTGTCCAGAAAGCTTGGTTTGGGCGCGGAATGGCACT
>JANTFU010000224.1 GCA_024763295.1 Anaerolineales bacterium | reverse complement strand
AAATCATTATGCAAAGGGGATTGCCCGTCCACGCTTAGCACCTTCCAGCGCGGCTGGATTTCACCAAAGGGGATGATGGCGAAGAAATTTCCCTGCTGCCAGGCTTTTGATAGCAATTCATCGGAAGGAACGACACGCACGCCATTTGGGCTTGGTTCGCCCCAAGCGGCTGTGAACGCCATTTTGCTTTCTTCTGCCATCCACAATGGCGCGGAATCCCATGCTTCGGGCGCGTTTTCGTTGATCGGGTCGGGCGGCGTGCCTTCGAGCCACATCGCTTGCAACTCATCCAATGTGACTCCATCTCGAATGGTCGGGAAGGGGGCGACCAGCGCATACGTCCATGCGGATGCGCTGGCATCCGGCTCCGGGATGAAATCCAGCACGAGCGTAGCCGCCAATTTCTCGTCCACGAGCGGGATCGTTTCATCCAGCGCAGCAGCGCGTAACTCGGCAGGCACCGCGTCACTGATCCACATCGTTGGCGTGGACGGTTCAGGAGTTGCAGTGGGTTCTAACGTGGGGATGGCGGTCGGCTGTGCAGCGTCATCTGCTGTTTGAATGGGCGTGAGCGGTTGGCAGGCTGCCAACAAAACGGTCAAAATCAGAAAGGCAAAGAGAAATTCTTTTTTCATAATTAATGTCAGATGTGCATTGCACTTGCAAAGTGCGTTGCGCGTCGGGTTGCTAAAAGACTCGATGTGCAACGTATTCTAGCGGATGCAATGCACATCTACATGGTTAAGGGTATTGTCTGATCGTATATTTCTTGACCGCCGCTTTATTGAGTGTAACGCCCAGCCCAACGCCAGTTGGCACGTCGATGGTGCTGTCGGCGTTGAGCGTGAAGGTCTCGTTGGTGATGTCTTCGTGATAATAGCGCTCGGTGGCGGAAATATCGCCGGGCAAGGTGAAATTGGGTAGGGAGGCAATCGCCAAATTGGACGCGCGCCCGATGCCCGTTTCGAGCATCCCGCCGCACCAAACAGGGATGTTGTTTTCGGCGCACAAGTCGTGGATGGCGACGCCTTCGCTCAAGCCGCCAACCCGTCCCGCCTTGATGTTGACAATGCCGCAAGATTTCATTTCGATGGCTTGGCGGGCGTGGCGCAGAGAAATAATGCTCTCGTCGAGGCAAAGCGGGGTTTTGAACTCTTTTTGCAATTTGTGATGATCCCAGAGATCATCCTGCGCGAGGGGTTGTTCGATAAGCAATAGGTTTAGTTCGTCAAGCGGAAGCAGGGCGTCGGCAGTTTCGAGGGTATAGGCAGAATTGGCATCCACCTGAAGTTTGAGTTCAGGGAAGGCTTCACGGATGATGCGCACATCGCCAACGTCGCGCCCGGGTTTGATCTTGAGCTTGACGCGCCTGTAACCGAGTTTGAGATAATCTTCGACAACGTGCAACAGCTCGTCAGGCGTATCCTGCAAGCCGACCGAGACGCCTACATCGACTTTAGGCTTGGTGCCGCCCAAAAGCGTTTGCAGGGATTTTCCTGCTTTCTTGCCGAGCAAATCCCAAAGCGCCATCTCAACGCCGGCTTTTGCCATCTCGTGCCCTTTGATGGATTTCATCAACGCGCGTAGGTCGGCGATGCTTTCAACATTCTTTCCTTGCACAGCGGGGATGATGAACTCGGTCAGAATATGCCAAGCCGTGCCCGATGTTTCGTAACCGTAGCCGGGATCGCGGTCTGCGGCGCATTCGCCGTAACCGACCAGCCCCTCGGCGTACATGGTAATAAGAATGCCGTCGCGGTCAAAGACGCGCCCGAAGGAGGTCTCGAAGTGGGCGACAAGCGGCATACGCAAATGGTGGAGGGTGATTTTTTCAAGTTTCATAATGGTGTCTTGGTCTGAATGGTCTAATTGGTCTGTTGGTCTGCGTGGACGGACTATTTAGACCATCCGACCAGCGAGACAAATAAGACTAACCGACAATTTCTTCTTCGGCTTCGTCCCCGTCTACATTTTCATCCATTTTCAAATTACGCAATACATCGTCCATGCTCATGTTGTCGCGGCGCATGCCCAGTTCGGGCGTGCCACAATATGGACAGATATTCCACGGGAGTTCCATCAGCTTGCCGCACTCATGGCAATTCTTTTTAAGCTTGGTCTGGCAGTTCGGGCAAACCATCCAATCGTCCTTGACGCGGCGTTCGCAGCCGGGGCAAAGGAGTTGGTCTTCGATGGCTGCCAAGAGCGCTTCTTCTTCCAGCGTACGCTGATATTCGTCTTCGAGGGTGCGCTGGGGGCGCAAAACGAGATAGACAAATATGCCCGGCAAGTTGAGCAACGCCACCAGAATGACCGACAAAGTCTGTGCCAGTGGATCGCGCGCACGATTACGGATGTCACGCCAAGTCCAGATTACTAGGCTGATCCATAATGCAAGCGCAAAAGCAATCCCAAAAACAGTCAACACAAGGGTAAGATTATTCAAGTAAGCAGGATCAAGATTCATAGGTTTGCCTCACAAGAGAATGGTGGTATTGTACTACGCCAGCCCAGAACACTGCGACGCAAATCCGCGCCCATGCGCACAAAGCTGATAAAATAAGCCATTCTTTTGTACTGTTTTGTAAATCTTATGCTCATTCTAATCACCGTTTTACTTCTCTCACTCAGCGCTTTAAGCCTTTTCCTCTTGCGCATCTTTCAACCGAATTTTCGCTATTCGTGGAGCGTGGCTGTCATTGGCGCATTCTTGGCATGGACGAGCGTGCTGGTTTGGCGCATCGACATGCCGCTGGTACTCTCACTCCCCGCATGGCAGCCGACCGTGCTCTTCCCTGAAGCGCCTTTCTTCCTCGTTGACCGCATCTCGTGGGCGTATGCCTTCGCGCTGGTGACATTGGTGTTGGCAACTTTACTCACAGCGCTCGTACGCCCACATCTCAACAATATGTCTGCCTGGGCGGGGATGTTGGGCATTGGCAGTGTCGGGTTGCTTGCACTTTTGGCAGAAAATCCGCTCACGCTCGTCCTGGCATGGACAGCTATCGACCTTGCCGAACTCTTCACCCTGCTTGGCTCGGTACGCGGCAAAAGACTGCGCGAGCGCGTTGTCATCTCCTTCACTATGCGGCTAATCGGCTCCGCTTTTCTGTTATGGGCAAATTTTGTCAGCGTTGCAGTTGGCAGTCGCCTAAATTTTGTTGGCGCACCCAGTCAGGCGGGCATCTATATGCTCATTGCAGCGGGGTTACGTTTAGGCGTCCTCCCCATGCACCTCCCCTTTCGCACGGAATCAGCCCTCCGTCGCGGGTTTGGCACGGTACTGCGGCTTACGTCCGCAGCATCCAGTTTAATCCTGCTGGCACGCATTCCCTTTGCTAGTCTTTACTCTCCGCTGATTCCCTATTTGCTTGGCTTGGTTGCCGTGACCGCGCTCTACAGCAGTTGGATGTGGTTGCGCGCGACCGATATTTTGGCTGCGCGTCCTTATTGGATACTCGGCATGGCGTCACTGGCATTGACAGCTACACTGCGCGCAAACCCAAGCGGCAGCGTTGCTTGGGGGCTGGCGCTCATCTTTGGCGGCGGTGCACTCTTTCTCTCGTCGGTGGAGCATCTTTGGCTCAAACGCAGTTTATGGCTCAATATGCTTTTGATGGCGGGCTTGCCCTTTACGCTCACCGCAACCGGCTGGCAGCATGAAGGACGTACTTGGTGGATTTTTATGCCCTTTTTTCTGGCAGCCCATGCGCTCTTATTGGCGGGCTATTTTCGTCACGCACAGCACAAACAGGAAACGCCGCTGGTGGCATCCAATGACTTTTTGCGCGCCCTATACCCAAGCGGCATTCTGATTTTCAGTTTGGCACAACTTGCTTTAGGCATTTTCGGCTGGGAAGGCGCGCGCCAACTCGGTGCGTGGTATTTAAGTCCCGCCACCATTGGGGGCACTGCGCTTCTGATTTGGCTGCGTCCGCGCATTCGCGCCCTTAATCCGCTCGAAGCGCATTGGCTCACCCCAAATACCGAAGCAGGTTTCAGCCGCGTTTACAACCTTTTCTGGAACACCTATTACAGCTTGCGCAATTTACTCTTGCAAATCACAAAAATTCTCGAAAGCGACGGCGGCATTCTCTGGGCGCTGCTCTTTCTGATCGTTTTCGCATCCATCTTATCTGGGGGCATCCGCTAATGACTCTTCTCTACTGGGGCGCGGTGCTGATTGTTTTTATCGCCGCACTCATGCTCCTGCTCACCAATAACTGGCGCAATACCCTCGCCTACCTTGGCTTTCTCTATCTCGGCGTTTTTGGATTAACGCTGATTCACTGGACTCTCTCGATGGCGGCGGTGAAACTGGTCACCGGCTGGATGGCTGCCACCATTCTGGGAATCACCCGCTCCGCGCTTGACCCGCACTTGGCAGCCCCGCAGGAACGTTCATCTCTGCCCGAAGGAAC
>JANTFU010000223.1 GCA_024763295.1 Anaerolineales bacterium | reverse complement strand
CCTGGGAAGTGGAAGAGATCACTCGCACGATCCAAGAGCAAACGCAAACAGACCTCGGCGTCCACGTCCACGATGATGGCGGGAATGGTGTCGCAAACTCGCTTTCGGGCATTCAGGGCGGAGCGGTGCATGTGCAGGGCACGATCAACGGCTATGGCGAGCGGGTTGGCAATGCCAATCTCTGTACCGTCATCCCGAATTTGCAACTCAAAATGGGCTACGAGTGCGTTACCTCCAAAAATCTAAAGGGACTTTCCGACCTATCGCATTATGTCGCTGAAATTGCCAATCAACCGCAAAATCCCTACCTGCCTTTCGTCGGCAAAAAAGCCTTTGCGCACAAGGGCGGCATCCATGTGGCGGCAATTTTGAAGAACGAAGATTCCTATCAGCACATCGACCCGACGCTGGTCGGCAACAAACGCCGCACGCTGGTTTCGGAGCTTTCGGGACGTGGCAACATCATCGACAAGGCGGCTGAGTTCGGCATCGACGTCACCAGCGAGCGTGCCCGTCAAGTGGTGCAGCAAATCAAAGACCTCGAAGCACAGGGCTTTACCTTTGAAGGCGCAGGCGCATCGGCACAATTGCTCATGCAGCGTGCGGAAAGCGACTACACGCCCCCCTTCGAGTTGATCGACTTCACCGTCGTCGTCGAGCACCGCAAAGGCTTGGGCGTCTTCGCCGAAGCGACCGTCAAAGTCAGTGTGGATGGCGAGGTCTTCCACACCGCCGCCGAGGGCAATGGTCCCGTCAATGCGCTCAACAAAGCCTTGCGCAAGGCGCTCGAAGGCTCTTACCCTCACCTCGACGAGATTCACCTCTCCGATTACAAAGTCCGCATTTTGGACAGCGAAAGCGGCACCGCCGCCAACGTCCGTGTGCTAATCGACACCAAAAACGGCGACAGCTCCCGCTGGAGCACCGTCGGCGCAAGCACCAATATCATCGAAGCCAGTTGGCTCGCGCTGGCTGATGCAATGGAATACGCCTTTCAGAAAGAATAAAATCCAGTTCCTGAGCGGAGGACTTTTCGCAGAAAAGGACGCAGTCGAAGGACGGCGCTACCAGAGAAGTCGCCCTTCGACTAAAACTTCGCTCCGCTACGTTTCCGCTCAGGGACTGTAATTCAAAGGAAAAAGATATGAAAGCAAAAATCACCCTGCTGCCCGGCGACGGGATCGGTCCCGAAGTCACCGCAGCCGCACAAGAAGTATTGGAAAAAATCGCCGAAAAGTTCGGACATGAATTTGAAATGGATTCCCAGCACATCGGCGGGATTGCCATCGACGAGACGGGCGTTCCGCTCCCGAATGAGACGCTGGATGCCTGTCGAGGGGCAGATGCTGTGCTATTGGGTGCGGTCGGCGGCCCCAAATGGGACGACCCGAACGCCTCGGTGCGCCCCGAACAGGGTTTGCTGGGCTTGCGCAAAGAACTCGGTCTCTTTGCCAACCTGCGCCCCGTGCAGCCGCATCCGCAGTTAATGGGCGCATCCCCGCTCAAAGAAAGTCGGCTAGCGGGCACGGATATGCTCATTTTGCGTGAGTTGACGGGCGGCATCTACTTTGGACAGCCGAGCGAAAAACACGTCAACGCCAACGGCGAAGAAGAAGCCCTTGACACGCTGATTTACAGCGAGCATGAAATCGTGCGCATCGCCAAACTCGCCTTCGAGATTGCCGCTGAACGCCGCAAAAAAGTGACTTCCATCGACAAAGCGAATGTGCTTGAGTCCTCCCGTTTATGGCGCAAGACGGTTACAAAAGTTGCCGCCGACTATCCCAACGTAGAACTCGAATATCTACTGATCGATGCCGCCACCATGCACCTGCTCTCCCGTCCCAGCGACTTTGACGTGATGGTGACAATGAATCTCTTCGGCGACATCATCACCGACGAAGCCTCCATGCTGACCGGCTCGATGGGCAATATGCCCTCTGCCGCTTTGGGTGAAGACCTGAACAGCCTCGGCAAACCGAGGGGCATGTATGAGCCTATTCATGGCTCTGCGCCCGACATTGCAGGCAAGGGCATTGCCAACCCGATCGGCACGATCCTTTCGGCAGCCATGCTCCTGCGTCACTCGCTGGGATTAAGCTCGGAAGCGGAAGCCATTGAAAAGGCGGTCGATGCGGTACTGAATCAAGGTCATCGCACCGGCGACATCGCCAAAGAAGGCGAAATCCGCCTCGGCACGGCAGAGATGACAGAAAAAATCATCCAAGCGTTGTAAACGCGAAAAAATTAAAAGACATCGCTTAACACAATTGACTGTCAACCCAAAGACGACTACTTGGCATTCGTTCCATTATTTGTATGACGAGATCCAAAATTGTCTCCGATGGTGGCAGTCAATTTTGTTTATCACTTTTAGGGTAAAATCACGCCATGTCTAAGAAAAAACCTGTCTTCGCTGTTGAAAAACTCGACTTTTACTACGGGAAAAAGCGGGCACTGTCCAACATCACAATGGACATCCTGCCCCAAAAAGTGACCGCCCTGATCGGTCCTTCCGGCTGTGGCAAATCGACCTATCTGCGCTGCCTGAACCGCATGAACGACACCATTCCCGGAACGCGCGTGGAAGGCGAAATTCGTTTGCATGGAGAAAATATCTACGCCCCTGACTATGATGTCGTAGACTTGCGTCAGCGCGTGGGCATGGTCTTCCAAAAACCGAATCCTTTTCCGCAGTCAATCTACGATAACGTTGCCTTCGGTCCACGCGTACTTGGGCTTGCGAAGAATAAGACCGATCTCGAAGAGACCATCGAAATGAGTCTGCGCCAAGCCGCGCTCTGGGATGATGTCAAAGACAAACTAAAAGATGGCGCCCTCAGCCTTTCGCTTGGTCAGCAGCAACGCCTATGTATCGCGCGTGTGGTTGCCGTGCAGCCCGAAGTGATTCTGATGGACGAATCCACGTCTGCGCTTGATCCGATTGCCACAGGCAAGATCGAAGACTTGATTGCTGAACTTAAGCAAGATTACACAATCGTCATCGTCACGCACAATATGCAACAAGCCGCGCGCGTCTCTGACAAAACCGGCTTCTTCTGGCTCGGTGATCTGATCGAGTTTGCATCCACCAAAGATATTTTTACGCATCCAAAGGAAGAACTAACCGAGACCTACATCACGGGAAGAATGGGATAATTTTCTCAAAAGCTGGTTAATCTGCGCGAATTTGTGCTTTCAAGGATATTTTTGGCGTAGATTGGCGATTATTCGCGGTTATTTGGTAACTGCCTACTCACATGGTTTACGTCACCGCGAGCGTCTTTTTGCGAAGTAGTCTCCCTCATTGACTTGGAGATTGCTTCACCCCGAAGAGCGTCGGGGTTCGCAATGACGTAAGGAGTTGCAAGATTTCGCAAAAATAAAAAGTACAACTAACCACATGACATTTTTTCATAGAAGCGTTCGTTGGTTGAGTGGCTACTGAGCTTGTCGAAGTGTAGGCGATGCTTTTCGCCATATCGAAACCAACAAGTTGGCAAAAATCGCCGAAATATGTGGTTTCGATACGCTTTTCGCTCCGCTCACCTACTCAACCACCTCCAAAAACAAAATGTTATGTAACTAGAAGTACAATATTCATACCGTTTATCAAAACCTATTCATCAGTTCCGCATCATAAAAGGAGGCTAATGTGGAAACTAAAAAGAAAGAAAAACTTAGCAAAAAATTCTACAATGCAGAATTACGCCGCCTGCAAGTGGAACTGGTCAAGTTGCAGGCATGGGTCAAACGCGAACAGATGAAAGTGGTGGTTATTTTCGAAGGACGTGATGCTGCGGGCAAGGGCGGCGTAATCAAACGCATTACCGAGAGCCTAAATCCCCGCATGGTGCGCGTGGTTGCCCTACCAGCCCCCACAGAACGCGAACAAACTCAGTGGTATTTTCAGCGCTATGTCGCACACTTGCCCGCCGCCGGTGAGATCGTCCTGTTTGACCGCAGTTGGTATAACCGCGCCGGTGTTGAGCGCGTGATGGGCTTCTGTGACGAAGAAGAATATCGTGAGTTTATGCGCTCTTGCCCCGAATTTGAGCGGATGCTGGTACGATCCGACATCAAGTTGATTAAATATTGGTTCTCAGTCAGCGATGAAGAACAAGAAAAGCGTTTTCAAGATCGCATCAACGACCGCACAAAGCGCTGGAAACTCAGCCCGATGGATTTGGCATCCCGCACACACTGGGTGGATTATTCACGCGCCAAAGATGATATGTTCAAATACACCGACATCAAGCAAGCGCCGTGGTGGGTCGTCAATTCGGATGATAAAAAACGCGCGCGCCTGAACTGCATCTCCCACCTGCTCAGCCAAATCCCCTATGAAGATTTAACGCCCGAGCCAATCGAACTGCCCGAACGACAAAACAACGACGGCTACATCCGCCCACCGTTTACAGA
>JANTFU010000222.1 GCA_024763295.1 Anaerolineales bacterium | reverse complement strand
CAATAAACAGATTGATATGATTAGTCAGATGAATTATCCGAGAATGACTTGCGAAGCGCCCCCAAATTAGGCTTGGTATCGTTAAAAAGAAAAGGTGCTGGGTGTTTTGAAAACACCCAGCACCTAAGTCTGCAAAAATGCTTTATTCCGGCAAAACGAACTTCATCACACGGTTATTGCCTGCATCCGTGACCCAAACCGAGCCGTCCGGCGCGACGGCGACCGCCGCAGCGATGCCAAAATTCTGCTCGCCGTAGCCAAACTCGCCCCAAGTGCGGATTAGCTCGCCATCAGGCGTGAACTGGATAACGCGATAGCCTTCGGGATCGGTCACAAAAACGGAACCCTCCCCAACGGCAATAAAGGGCTTATTATCTAGTGATTGCCCGTACCAGCCGGTAATCTCCCATTCATGGAGTGGGGTGTAGGTCAGTCCATCATCAGCGGGCATAAAGGTCTGTACGCGCTGATTCCAAGTATCAGTGACGTAGACAATCCCGTTCTCATCGACCGCCACACCAACTTGCTCATCAAACTCGCCAGCGCCCATGCCAACCATGCCAAATTGGGTGATGAAATTGCCATTCTCGTCAAAGATGACGATGCGCTTATTACCCGTGTCACTGACGTAAACACGCCCATCCGCATCCACATCAATGCCGCGCGGACCCCAGAAGGCTTCGGGGAGTTCACCTTGCCCGTAGTAGCCCCATTTGGTGATGAAGTTGCCGTCCGCGTCAAATTTCTGGATGCGGTGATTCCATGTATCGGAAACATATACCGAGCCATCCGGCGCAACGGCTACGCCCCAAGGCTCATAAAAAATGCCGCCGGGCAGATCGGCAAAGCTCGAATCGCCATATTCGCCCCACATATTGATGAAATTGCCGTCTGCGTCAAAATGCTGGATGCGATGATTCTGCGAATCGGCGACATAGAAAGAGCCGTCGGGCGCAAAGGCGATGCCGCGCGGCTTGTTAAATTGCCCTGCGGCGTTACCTTCAAAGCCGACCACTTTTTCAGCGGTCAGCATTTCGGTTTTCCCTTCATACGGGTCAATGACCAGTTCTTCGCTGGTTTCGGGCGCAACGCCATAGTCCCAGATTTGGGCTGCCACATCCTTGCGGACATAGAGACGCATTTGGTCGGCGGGGTCCCAGGTGGTGTCGGTGAGCGTGGTTTTGCCGGTCACTGCGGCGTATTTGCTGTAATCACGATTTGCCCAAATATCCATCACGGCGGCGCGCATGGCAGGATCAGTGAAGACCTGACAAATACGCGAATAATCGGTGTTTTTGTCGAGGCGTAAAATGCTAAAAATACCCGTGCAGGGATAGTCCGCGGGGAAATCCATTTCTGCCATGCGTGGATAGGTCAGCCCGTAATAATCTTGGTTGGGCCACCACATGCGAATATAGTCGCTGCGGTAGTAGCCCTGCCCAACAACCGGTTCAATTTTTTCAAAATTCTTGGCATCGACCACGATGGCGACCGAATCGCGCAGAGAGCGTGTTGGCGCATCAAAAGAGCGCAAATTTGTAAAATCACGCAAGTACCAGACAAAGGGCCACGAGATGCCCGTATCCGGCGCGCTGGCATCGTAGGCGATTGGCGCGCCCATCCCGCCGGTGGTGTGCTGCGAAATCTCTTCGAGTTCGCCGACCACATCCTTGACACCCGTCGCGGCGTGGGCATAGACCATGTATTCTTTCGCGCTGTCGTAGTTGATGTACGCGGCTCGGTACGCAGTCCGCACCGTCCATAACGAGAGCAAGCCGAAGATCACGAGCGTCGCCAAGCCGAGGGCTTCCTTCACTTGCCAGTCGCGGAAAATAATCCAAACGCCCACCGCGCTGGCAAGCGCCACAAGCGCGGGGAATAGGAATTCCAGCGTTGCTTGTAATTGCGCCAACTCCTTACCGAGGAAGGGCATGGTCGTCGTTGCCGTATTCATTGCGTTGAGCAAACTGGTGAAGAAAATAAAGAGCACGCCCGCGCCTAACCAGGCTTTTTTCTCACGCAAATCTGCCCAAGGCATTTTTTTAACCAGTTGATTCAGCCCCCATGCCGAAAGCAAAATCATCGGGATGGTGATGTGATAGGTGAGCCAAGGCATGCGCTCGCCCGCGTAGGAGTAGGCGATGATGCTGGAGACGACCCACCAGAGTAACAAGGCGAAGATTGGCGGTTCCGGCGGATTGTAGACGTAGGTTTCATTATCCGCTTCATCCGCTTCGCTCGTGATTTGGGCTGGGTCGGCACGCTTGGATTTTTTCTTCAGTCCGAACCAGATACCGACCCATACGCCGATGGCGGGCAGAAATTCGTAGACCGGAATTTGGATGACGAGGTAGTAATACCACGGTTGGCTGCCGCGCTGTACGCCCTGCTGAACGATCCAGTAGCCGAGCGAGCCGAAGAGACCGGTGATAAAGCCAACGCTATTGGTAAAGACTGTGGTATAGAGCACTGTGAATACCGCGTAGAAAAGCAAAGCATTTTTCCACCACAGATCGACATTCCAAAAGAGACCGAGGACAACACTGAGGATAAAACCGAGCGCAATCGCAATAGCAACATGGACGATTTCCTGCGTGGAGATGCCCATTAAATCGCCCGCAGTGGTTGGAATTGACCAACCGGAAATGGACGAAAGCAGCGGCGCGAGTAGCGGCAGAATGAGCGTTCCCATCAGCATCAGCAGGTCAAAGGAACGTTCTTCGCGAATGCGCTGCCAGCCCAATCCACGAATCAATTGGTAGAGCGCAGCGGCAAAAGCGACAATTACCAAAAAGATCAATATGCCCATCAGGGCGGTCGCGCCTGCGCCCGTGCTGGCGGCGGTCTCTGCCAGCGGATTGGCGGGCATCAGCGGATCAGTAGCAACAGTTGTGGCATCCCCCATGAAGATGCCCGCGCCCAACGCTGCGCCGATGAGTAAAATCATTATCGAGACAGCGATGATGAAGCTGTTGCGAGCGTTTTGATCTTGCCAACGCTTGCTAACCAAATTCCAAATGAAGACAAACGCCAAAAAGAGCAGCATTTGTGCGGCATAGATGAAGGCAGTTTCTTTGGATGTGAAATTGATGATTAAACTGAGTGTAAGCCAATAAAGATAGCGTTTTTCGCCCTTGTCGAGATAACTCAACACCGCCCAGAGCATTAGCAAGCCCGCAAATCCGCTGTAGGTTTCGTTGCGAACGTAGCGTCCGTAGAAAAGCAGATAGGGCGAGATGAGCATCATAAAAGCGGCGATGAGTGCGCCGGCTTTGCCGAGATATTTGCGCCAATGCCAAAGCGAAGAAATCGTCGCAATGCTAAATAAGACCGAGGGGATGCGGGCGGTTAAGTCGCTGACTCCAAAGAGGAAATAGCTCAATGCCAGCAAGTGGAATTGGAGCGGTCCGTGCATCATCGGGGTGTGCTGATAGCCGTCGCCTTTGTAAAGCAGCCATGAGAAATACGTGTGCAAACTTTCGTCATGGCTCATCACGCGCGTTTCGAGGTCGTAGAAACGGCTAATAATCGTCAACAGAATAATGATGCCAAAGATGAAAACTTCACCGGTAATGGTAGGGACAGATTCAATAATGGGGCGTTCGAGCCAAGTTTTCTTGTTTTTCATAAGTTGAAAATAGGTGTTAGAGATTAGGTATTAGGGATTGGGGATTAGTTATTAGGGCTTAGGAATCAGTGTTGCCATTGCCTGATACCTGATACCTGATTCCTAAGCCCTAATCCCTGCTTCACTGGCGGCTAGCCAACTGACCGCAACCGGCTTGAATATCAATGCCACGATGGGCACGGATGGTGCAGGGAATGCCGTGTTCTTCCAGTGTTTCCTTGAAGATGCGTGCACGCTCACTGCCGGTGCCGCGTCCGTGGAAGCCTTGTGTGGGGTTGAGCGGAATGGCGTTGACGTGACACAGCAAGCCTTTGACCTTGCGTGCCAGAATATGGGCTTGTTCGGGGGTATCGTTGACGCCTTCAACCAGCGCCCACTCGAAGGTGATGCGACGATGGGTTTGGTCAACGTAGTAGCGGCAGGCTTCGAGCAACTCGGCAATCGGATATTTCTTGTCGATGGGCAGCATGGATTCACGCAATTTGTCGTCGGCAGCATGTAACGAGATGGCGAGATTAACCTGTCGCTTTTCGTCGGCAAACTTCTTGATGAGCGGCACCAAGCCCACGGTCGAGACGGTGAAGCGGCGCGCGCCGAAGTTGAATCCCTGCGGGTCGTTGAGTCTGTCAATGGCAGCCATCGTCGCTTCGTAGTTGTGGAAGGGTTCGCCCATCCCCATCACGACGACATTGGTTAAGCCGTGCCCTGAGCCTGTCGAAGGGTCGCCTTCATCCTGTAATTTACGGGCAAAATAGAGCACTTGTGCCATAATTTCGCCGGTGGTCAGATGGCGTT